>NZ_CAWPAV010000132.1:0-2168 GCF_963885725.1 Proteus sp. G4380 | reverse complement strand
ATCAACTGAGATCACTCTCACAAAAAATAAACATAAGTTTATAAAGGTTTTATTTAAGCTTTATGATAAAAAATAATTTAAAACATTAAGTTAAATGATTTTTGTTTTGTTAAATGTATTTAATGGGAATTAGCGTGCTTTAAAAGATCTATTTACAATAAAATAAGAATGTTTAATATCAAAGGGCAGTCAACTCAAGAAAGGTACTTGCCTTGTTTTAATATTGAGTAAGAAAGAGAGAATTAAAATATCTCTCTCATGGATAATTTATTAGTGATAATAAATTATGATCTTATGTAATAAATAATAAGGAAGTTATTATGAAAAAAATAAACATTTTTACGGGTACTCTATTTGTTTTATCTAGCATAAGTATGGCACAAGCAGAAATCCATTCTAATCAAAGTGGCCCTTTAACCACCATGAGTGTGGGGGCGAGTGATCCCGTGACTCATGGCCCTCATCAATCAGCAGGTGGGGAGCCGGGTGTTGGTATTTCTAATCTATATGGAGGGAAAAAAATTGGTTTTGCGTCATTAACACCAAATAATATGAGTGGTGGGGCGGATAGCCATGGTGTTTATACAATACAACCCAATGAAAATACACCAGCTAGCCATAGTAATATGGGGGTATTTCATTTTTCACAGGTGACTGATGCCAATGTCTATTTTGGTACTTGGGCAAAAACAGCCTCTGTTACAGATATCACTCATCAGTCTTATTATGTAGGTAAAGATGTTACTAGTACGCTACCGACAGACAGTGCAACTTATACCGTAACAGGTATCAGTCAATATAGTGGTGATAATTTACTGTCTGGTACTTTTGATGTTGATTTTTCACAAAAGACAATTGGTGGCTCACTGGCTAATAACCTACGTACTGTCGAGTTAGAACGTGGCAATATTTATACCGCAAATAACCAAGTAACCTTCTCTGCAGATGCAAAAGAAGATACCACTTCCGGTATTGTTGAAGGGGCGTTCTTTGGTGAAAATGCTGAAACATTGGCTGGTATTGTCGTCTTCCACACCGATCATACTAAAGATATTGGTTTTGGAGGAAGCAAAAATAGTGCTGAAGTAGATACTGCAACAGATAGCGTAACAGATAGTGCAGAAGCCTCTTAACGTTAGGTTTTAAGTTCGGAGCTTAAAAACAATTTAGTCCTTTTACATACGTGGTATTAGTGGTCATTAAGCTAGTTTTTAGCAACAGATAATCAAATATACGGTTATCTGTTTTTTTTTGCCTTAAAAAACGGATTGTAAGGAATAGATCTATTGTTATTATAAGGATAAACCATGCGTTATTATCAAAGGCTAATAAAGTCATTATTTATTATTAATATCTTATTTCATTCGTCACAGGGGGTGGCAACACAACCTAATCAAGAGCAGCTTAATAAAGAGAAGGTCGCTCAATTAGGTCAACAACTGTATCACCATTTACAGCAACAGCAGTGGTATCAAGCGGAAAAACTATTAGTTAATTATCAGCAATTACCATTACACGAAACTTTATTAGTCTATTATGCTCAAGCGCTATTAGCACAGAAGAATGGTAATTTCTTACAAGCTGAATTTTATTATCAGCAGCAACTTAAGCAGCAAGCAGATTTTATTCCGGCACAAACAGGTCTAATTCAGCTCTACTTTTCTCAAGGAGAATATAAAAAAGCACAATACCAGCTAAATCAATTAAGTCGTTTATCGGGATTATCACCTACCATTAATCAAGCAATTATCTATTATCAGAAACAGCTTAACGATTATTTTAAAGCTAGGCGTTTTTATCAAATCAGTTTTTTTTATGATGATAATATTAATCATGCACCTTATCTTGATGAGCAAATTGTTTCGCAATCAACGCAAGTCATCATGACCAGAAAAGGCGCTCAACCTATAGCATCGATGGGGGTTAGTCATCTTTTTTCTTTCTATCAGCCCACTTTTATTTACGCTAATAATACCCTATCAGGCTATTTTTCAGCACGCTACCGTGATTATTTTGCATATAAACAAGCTAATTTTACACATTTATATACTCAATTAAGTTATCAGTACCAAAAAAAGGATTATCGGTGGACTTTATCCCCCTATTATGAAATAAAATCACCTAAAAAGGCGTTTGAGTATCAATCTATTGGGGTATATACCGGGCTA
>NZ_CAWPAV010000131.1:0-8997 GCF_963885725.1 Proteus sp. G4380 | reverse complement strand
TTAATTATTGAGATTTATAGCACTAAATAGAATATTTGCAGAAGGTAGTTCTGATAAAAAATTTATCTCAAGTACTTTATCCTTATTTTTTAGTCTATTGACGGGAAAAAACAAGAAAAATTGCAATAAAAACGCTCCATACAGATCACATTTAATAAGTGAGGGTATTAATAGCTATCAAATGATATTAATTATCATTTGCATTTAGTCAATATCCCTACTATTGTTATCTCTTCTACTACTAAGGAGAAATATCATGGTTAAACCAACAATGTCATTACGCTCTCAACATGTTAAGAATTTAGCAAAAAAGATAAAAAAAATGCGTGCCATAGAAAAGGCGATTAATTGTAATAAAGAAGCAGATCTACTTGTTATTATTAATAAAAACCCAACACTTGTTTTTATAAAATAGCTAAGCACTTGGTTTTTTATATCAAAAAATAGTAGTCACAATTTCAGTGGGGTTGACAACTCAAATGATAATGATTATCTTTTAACTCGTGAATAGTTGAGTGCGTTACTCGGTCTTTCACAACGACATTGCTCACATTGCTTCTAGTATTTATTGACCAACTCTCCTAGCGTTGGTCTTTTTTTTATTTTTGCCTTTCAATAAACACAAAACCTTCCCTGTTAGTAGGAAGGTTTTATAGTTTTGAAGCAGATATAACATGACATTAAAATGAGGCTATGTTTTACCTTAATCAAAAACATTATTAATAACAGAGGCAATAATTGATGTGGTTATTGCGATTAACACCAAATCATTACCCACTATCTGCCATTCATATCCATCGTAATGCGGTAACTGACTTAGCATAATGCTGGGTACGGCTTTTTTCGCAATACCTGGAGGTAATGGCTTACCTCTTGTTAAATTCTTTGCTATTCCCGGAGGAAGACCTTTATATCCAGTTAGATTGTTCTTTATTGCTAATGCTCTTGCATCATCATAAGTGATTGAGACAGAGAGCCCTCCTCGACTATCAATACGCAGTTGCGAAGAAAATCCATCTTGTTGGTTTACGTTCTGGTGTCCTTTATTAAAACCGTTGTTACCTCTTTGATTTTGATGACTATGGGGATTACCGTTTCCATTACCTTTACCATTTCCGGGATCGGCGAAGGAATTCAAAGAAACCATAAAGGTCAAAGTAGCTATTAAGCCATGCTTTAATAAAGTGGGTATTTTCATGTGAGTTATTCCTTAAAAGGACGCCTTACAACGTTATAATTCCACACATAAAAATACAACTGCCAATATTCTGATTAACTTTAGAAAGGCGAAATAAATGAGGCTATAAAAATTAGCTTTAAATACAGCCTCTTATTATTTAATGCTATTTTTTATACGCTTCAAAAGTCATAATTTCTGTCGTATTACTGGGGGTTTGCAGATACTGGTAATCGGCTGATATTGTGATCTGTTTAAAACCAATCAAGCGTAGTATTTGTTCAAATTCAGACACACCAAACCATTTTAAGCTGAAAACTTCCCATTCACTTTCAATGATCTTGCCATCTCGCCATTTATCATAACGATGGTGTGAAGTAGTTAACTGATTTATATAATCAATTTCAGCATTAATTATCTGTAAGGTAATTAGATCGCCTTCTGGTGTATTAAATTGGCGACTAGTACATTCACCTTTAACAAAATGATGGGCAAGACTAATATCAACCAATAAGCGCCCACCAAACTCAAGCGCTTGATAACACTGTTTTAAGGCTTGGATCGCCTGCTGTTGCGTATTTAATAAGAGGAATGTCCCTGTAGGAATAATAATAGCCTCGACAGGGGTATTAACTTCAAAAGTGACTAAATTATTTTGAGTTACGTAGTTGGTTGTAAACCCATGCTCGATTAGATTTTTCTTACAAAATTCAAGCATCTCTTCGGAAAGATCAAATCCCTCAATATTAAAACCTGATTGCAATAAAGGAATAAGGATGCGTCCTGTTCCTACTGCCGGCTCTAAAATTTTACCTTTAACATCTTTTAATCGCTGTTGATAGTATTCAACATCGCCGAAACTGCATCCTATCGGTTTATCCAATTGATAAACTTGAGCCGATAGAGAGTGATAACTCTGCATAATATCCCTTAGTCTGTACCAATTTTTATGTATCTTATTAAAAACAAAAAATTATACAAGGCACCAAGGCATCTAGAGTAGGCCTTTACATTACCCTCACACTACTTATCCCCTTATAAAATTTAAGGTTGACAATCTAGTTGAGAATGATTATCTTTTAACTCGTGAATAGTTGAGTGTTTTACTAAACTATTTGCAACGACATTGCTCACATTGCTTCCAGTATTTACTGTGACCAACACTTAATGTGTTGGTCTTTTTTTATTAATAAAAACTGGCTTCACCTTTGGGTCTGGTCTTAAAGCGTCTATGAGCCCATAAGTATTGCTCTGGCGCTCGCATAATCTCAATTTCAATCAGATGATTCATTCTATCTGTATCATTTTGAATATTTTCTGTTGGATAATTATGAAGCTCTTTACCTATAATTAAGCTATATTTTTTATTATCATGACCATGATTACGTACCAATGTTACCGTTAAAGAAGGAGCTCCTGATAACTTTGCTAATATAACAGCGCCTTTTGAAGTAGACGTTTCCTTCACCGAAAAAAATGGTGAAAAGGTGGTTCCTTTTAAGCCAAAATCTTGATCTGGTGCAAACCAAATGGCCTTCCCTTTTTTTAATTCAGTGACCATAAACTTTAAATTACGTCTATCAATCATACCTTTATTAGAACGGCATCTTGCCCTAGTTTGAATAAACTCCATCGCTTTATTATTATGAGGCCGATACATTGCGTTTACAGGGAAGCACAACCCCATAATACGCCCTCCAAGCTCCAACGACATGGAGTGAATACCAATCAACAAAATACCGGTATGCTTTCGATTAGCCTCAGTAAAATTTGTTATTCCATCGACTTGATAGATATTTTTCAGTCTGTTATCGCTCCAAAACCATGCCATGCCAGTTTCGAATAGAGCAATACCTAATGCTGATAAATTTTCCATAACTAGCTTATCGATATCTTTTTTACTTTTATTCGGAAAACATAACTCTAAATTTTTCTTTATTATCGAAACTCTTCTTTTAATAAAAAAACGCGATAGTAATCCTAAATGTTTTCCTAAGAATAAAAGCCACGTGTAAGGTAATTGTACTAATAAAAAAAGAATAAATACGCCTAGCCAAGTAAGAAAATATTTAGGGTGTAACAGATGTAGTGAAAAAGAATTTTTAGCGTACACAAGATTTGTCCTTTCGTCACTTAAAAGACTTCTTTTAAGCTTAAGTTAATTTAGACAACAGTTATTTAAGATAGTTTATTTAAGATAAGTTACTTAGTGAATACCACTTAATAAAATTTACCATTTATCTTATATAAGTTTATTTTAAACGGCTTTTTCCTATTCTTTTCTTAAAAAAAAACTACCAGTCATAGCTTTATTTTCTGATTGATTTTATTCTAATCTTTTTGGAAAAATATGTAATAGCAAAGTAAGTAAAATTATTTTTATTTTCTTTTTTTATGTATGGTGAATATTTACCAAACTTTAATAATATCAGTTAGAATAAAATTTATTTTTATTAGCAAATAATAGATATAAAAAAACCTCACATCAGTGAGGTTTTTAAGTTATTTCGTCTAGTAAGATACACTTATATAAGTGTCTTTAAGTCTTAGACGCAATAATCCATAATTATTACAGACCGATAACATTAGCAGCTGCTGGACCTTTTGCACCATTTTCAATAGAAAATGATACTTCTTGGCCTTCTTTCAGTGATTTAAAGCTATCGCTTTGAATTGCTGAAAAGTGAACAAATACATCTTTGCTACCATCTTTAGGTGTGATAAAGCCAAAGCCTTTATCGTCGTTAAACCATTTTACTGTACCAGTCATTGTATTAGACATAGAATTTCCTTTAATAAATTTAGTTATGCCATAAGGCTAATTGCGGTTTGATTTCGGATTTTTACTTATGGGTACTATTTGAAGGAATTCGCAACGAAGAGGTATCAAGGATAGCGCTAAACGGTGAACTACTAAAAACTGGACTAACATAAATAGGTCTGTACTTCCAAACCAATGACGCTATTAAGTCATAGAATTTATTTTATAGCAAACTATTTTCACTTTTATTTTTTATAGAAGTGTAAGTTTTTTTTTATTTGATTTATTTCCCATGAAATTGTTAACCTTTACAAATAGATAGCTATTTATTGGGAATAAGCCTACTAAAAGTAGATACTGATAATTTTGTAAAATAATCAATATCTACTGATATATTTATACGATTTACTATTTTTATTGCTTATTTGCTCAGATTAACTAATAAGATTAGTTAAAATCTGTGATGTTTTAGTCCACAACAAAGAGCCACCTTCATTATCATAGGCATAACGTTGTGCATGGGGAAAACGTTGAGACAATAGCTCACCAAAATCAGGTGAGTGAACAGTACTTGTATCCTTTAGCCCATACCATAATGTTGTAGGTGTGCTAATCATTTCAGGAGTAAATCCCCAAGGTTGCATCGTGATTAATAAATCTTGAGCATAGCCCTTATTTCCATATTTAAATGCTTCTTTCATACAAGCTTGATAAACAGGAAAAAATTTATTTTCTTGATAAAGAGCCAAATCAACATCAGCACTATAATTCAAAATAAAATCCATTAACCAGTCAGCGGTGATATTTTCAATGATCCAGGTCTTTAATCCATCAGGATCGAATAATGCCTGTTGTTGCATATTAACCACATCACTGGACAACAGTTTTTTTATTTCAGGATAATCTAGTTGATCTTGACCAGCAACAATTGCCAGCTTATCCACTTTACCATAGTAACAAATGGCCATTGCAAAAACAGCACCTTGAGAGGATCCTATCACACTGATATTCTTAATATTAAGATATGCTAATAAGAATAATACATCGCTAGAAAACGATTTTAATGTCTTTTTAGGATCAAAAGTTGATTCACCTAAACCAGGACGCGTCGGTGTAATAAGTCGAATATTTAACTTAGTTAACAGATCAGCATCCATACTTAATAGCCCACTCATCCCTGCACCTGTGCAGAATAATACCGGTTGACCATCTGATGGGCCAGATTCATACCAAGTTAACGTTCGATTATCTGGTAATAACAATGCATGTTTTTCGGCACTTGTAACTTTCATTAGACTGTATCCAAAATTAATTTATAGATAGAATACCCGTCATTAAAAAATGATAGATATAATAATTATTTTTCAGTTTCTTATTAAAACTGATATTAAAATTAATATTGAAACTAGCTAAGGATAAGATTTCATTTTAACTCTCAGTATGCATTGATTTATACAGTTATATTTTATCTGAGATAAAATAATCGATATTTAGATATTCTAACAAACTGCCGATAAAAAATATATAATGACTTAAAAATAAAGGCGAGTCTAGCTCGCCTTTATCTCAATAAATAATCATTAAATTATTTTACTATTTTACAAGTACGCCCTGTATCTTCAGCAATACGATCATTAACTATTTCATCTTCTGACATCGTCGCTAAATTGAACTCTTCACTACCTTTACCCCACAGTTGGAAACTTTCTCCAACATAACGCGCACCACTTGCAGCGACTGCAGATTTTAACACGATTAATTCATCATTATAATCCATTACGGCCAAATCATCATTAGGGAAAGAAACTCTGATTTTTTGCCCTTCACAGTCGTAAGTTTCTGTTTTAGCAGCTAATGCAGGCGTTGCAATAATTGAAGTTAATAAAGCAATTGCAGAGATAGAAAGTAATTTACGCATTTACATCTCCTAAAATAATTAAAGTAACTATGGTTAGTCCAATTAGGTTAGATAGCTTTTTTAAAATAAAAAATAAGATATCTCCGTATTTAATTATAGGGGTAATATAAAGAAATAAGCGATTTTCTAAGCAATTATTTCCCACTGTATAATAGTCTAGATTAGTTTTACTAGCTTAATTTTTAAGGAGAAACCAACTCAAATACATAACTTTACATTATTGTTATTAACTTTTACCTTAATTAGAGTAACAGAATCTGCCTAATATGATATTATTGTCAAATAATAATTTGATTAATTTTCAATAGATTAATCTAATAATATCGATAAAGTGAAATAGTGGGAAGATCAATGCTTCAAGAAAATGTAGTTAAAGATATCATTGTTTGGATCGAGCAAAACTTAGATTCACGTTTATCATTAGATATTATTGCTGAAAAATCAGGCTATACCAAGTGGCACTTCCAGCGCTTATTTAAAGCATATACAGGAATATCTTTAGGCAAATATGTCCTAGCACGCCGTTTATCTTGTGGCGCTTATGCGTTGAGGATCACACGCAGTAGCCTTTTAGATATTTCTTTAAAATACCATTTTGATTCGCAACAAACGTTTTGTCGTGCGTTTAAAAAACAATTTAATATCACCCCTTCTGAATATAGGAAAAAGCAAGGTTGGGATATTAGTGAGCTTATATTTCCAGCATTAGAAACTGTTGAACTTAAAGCAAAATATGAAGTAATGACCTTACCTTCTAAAGAGTTGATAGGTATGGCTCATCAATACAATAAAAATATTTCAGCATGGAATTATGATAAGAAAAAATTTAGAAAAGAATTCTGGAAGAAGTTTTTAAAAGAAATACATACCATCCCTACAGAAATGTATGCCACACATCGTGCTTCTGCAGGCTCGCTAGATGATACGACTTATATTTATACAACAGCAGTAAGTAAAGAACAATTAACAAGCTCTGCTAATATTTCCACTATGTCTAACGTAGAATTACCCAATGGGAAATATTTAGTTATTACTTTTGAGATGGATAATATTTTAGATTCCCTCACCGGGTATGATGATATTATTTATACTGTATATACCAAAGTATTACCAAAGATGAATTTGCTACGTCGATCTGGTCCAGATATTGAACGCTATACCTTAAAACAATCGGTTAGCTATGATAAGTTAATCGGCCATAGTGAGCAGCATCTACAAGAAATTAGTTACTATATTCCTGTTCTTTAGTCGCTAATAGAAATAAAAAGATCTCAATCTGATTACGCATCTTGAGATCTTTTTAATATTTATAATACGTTAAAATAATTAATCTTTTTTAGATTGATTAGCAAAAAAGATCTCATCTTGTATATTTTTAGTTTTAAGAGTAAAGAGTTGATTAGTTAAGTTTTCAGTTAATTGCTCTGCATCAGCCATTACACGTAAGTTAAATTCATTCAGCATGTTATCCGCTGCTGCTTTATTCTTTTTACTCATTGACAAATAGTTAGCCTCCATTTCTTTTTGTTCTAATGCTGTTTTAGCTTCCCATTCTTGGTATGCTTTTTTAACAATAGGAGCAAATTGAGGATAATCTGTCATTACTAATGTTTGTAACTTACGATATTTCCAATAGATAGAGTCATTATCTGCTTTATCTGTTCCAATAGCATAGTGTTGCGGATATGCTTTTAATCCACTGTAATAAGGAACAAAAGCGGTTAGATCAGCCATTCCCAAACCAACATAAGTCACTTCACCAATCTCTTGCGGTAATTCAGGTCTTACTTGCATCACATGAGATTCATAAGTACGAAACACACTTATTGGTCGCCATGGTTCATTGCCATTCAATCCATTGGTATAAGGATCATGTTCTGTACCGTCAAAATGGTTGCGTAACATCGCTTTGGCGTCTTCTACTGATACTTTTTTCTCCGGTGTCAGCATAGGCGCAAATTGACGACCATCTGCCACATTCTGTTTCAGAGAAGGGTTAAATTGTTGCTGGATAACCCAAACCCTCGGGTAATTATAAGTGAGATCACGTTCATCATCACGCGTATAGGCTTTAGAAAAATTAAATTCGCCATCAGTGGCAGGATCATAAAGTCCTTTTTCTATTGCAAACTCAACTAAGTTTTTAGAACCTAAATTATCATTACTATCTGTATGGTAAGCCTGTAAACGCCCTTGATTACCCGTTGCAAAATATTTATCTTTTGGTAGTTTTTGCGCCATCCATTGATGACCTGTACCTGTTTCTAGGTACCACACCTCATTTTTATCAACGACGGCAACCCCAAATCCTTCTCCCGCACCTTGTGTTTCGATGATGTTTCCCAGTAATTCAATTGCTTCACGGGCAGTTTTTGCCCTTGAGAGTAAAATATCTGGAATATCATCTTCAGTGATCCCCGTATCTTCAACATAAGGATCGAACGCCAATGCTTTAGGTGAGGCAAAAATGGATTCTGTACCACTCACCCCAACGCCTAGCTCATTAAAACCCGTTGCACCATGCAATTGAGTTTTCCAATTAGGTACAGTGGTATAACGTAATGAGTGTTTAGGTAGTGGATAAGTAAAGCTATTAGCGCCATGATGGGCTTGAGTGCTATAAATGCCAGTCTGATTACTTTTAGCTGGATGAATAACAAAATGTTGTGCTTTTAAAGCATCACTATCTGCGCTACGAGCTACAATCAAAGAGCCGTCATTAGTTGCTTCACTCCCTGCTAATAACGTTGTGCAGGCCAGAGCCGAAGAAACTAATGCGATATTAATTGACAAAGCGATAACAGCTTTTTTAAATAAAAACATATAATGCCTCATTTGCTTGTTATTTATAATTTATATCTCAATTAATTATCTCTATTTTAGAGTAAAAAACTTGATATTTTTTGGTCTGCAGAATATTAGCAATGAGAAACAATCAATTACCGTGATTAACATCTCAATGATTAACTATTTAAAAAATAAAAATCGCATCAGTCTAACAACCATTTTTTATAGTGCATATAAAATCAAATAATATTATATGATGTGGTCAAATATTAAAAAATATCGCAAACTATGTTGATTGAATTGTGTATTAAAATATAATCATATGATATATCGTTAATAAAAAAACGTATTTAT
>NZ_CAWPAV010000130.1:0-17000 GCF_963885725.1 Proteus sp. G4380 | reverse complement strand
TCTTTCTGTTATTCTATAAGCCTCTTTATCAAAATAAATCTCACCATATCCATGTTTAATATTGCTTTTATTTAAAACATATTCTATATATAGAACAATTACTTATATTCTTCTTGTTTAAACTAAAAAAAACCACTAAATGATGATTTAGTGGTTTTAGTAGATTTTTATCAATGATTAATAATTAATGATTTTGTCCACCAATCATTGATGTCATACGAATATGACGACCTTCGCTAATTTCCATATTTGATAATACCGCTAACTGTGGCAAGCTACGGCGTAAAAAGCGTGATAACAGCGAACGTAGTGCATGGTTAACCAAGAGTACTGGCACGCCCCCTGACATCTCTTGACGACGTACCGCATCTAAGGCTTGTTGTTCAATGTTTTCAGCAAGGCCAGGCTCTAATCCCCCCCCACTTTGCATCGCTTGTAATAATAGACGCTCTAGTCCCGCATCTAATCCGATAACTTGTATCTCTTCTTTATCACCAAACCAGTGTTGTGTTATTGCCCTGCGTAATGCAACACGAACTACCGCCGTTAATTCTGCCGGATCTTTTTGCTCAGGTGCATGCTCTGCAAGTGCTTCTAATATGGTTCTCATATCGCGAATAGGCACTTGCTCTGCCAACAGGTTTTGCAATACTTTATGTAACACCGTTAATGACAGCATATCGGGGATCATATTTTCCGTCATTTTCGGTAGTTCTTTGCTTACCCTATCAAATAGCATTTGCGCTTCTTGGCGACCAAATAACTCTGATGCGTATTGGTTAAGTACATGATTAAAATGTGTTGCAATCACCGTACTTGCCGCCACAACCGTATAGCCTTGTACTTGTGCTTGCTCTCTTAAACTGTCATCAATCCATACTGCAGGTAAACCAAATGCCGGCTCTTGAGTATTATCACCTTCTAGCGTTCCGACTGCATTACCGGGGTTTATGGCCAACCAACGCCCAGGATGAGCTTCGCCATGGCCGATTTCTACCCCTTTCATTAAAATGCGGTAGGAGGAAGGTTTTACTTCCATATTATCGCGAATATGTACAACAGGAGGTAAATACCCCATTTCTTGTGCAAACTTTTTGCGAATACCACTAATTCGACCTAACAATTCACCATTTTGGCGATTGTCGACCATGGGAATAAGACGATAACCCACTTCCATTGACAGCGGATCTTCTAATTGCACATCTTCCCAAGAGGCTTCAACAACCCGATTTTGTTTTTCAACTTGTTCCAACTCTTTTTGTTGTTGCACTTGAGGACTGCTATGGCGTTTTAAGATATACCATCCTAATCCTGCTAATGCAGCCGTAAAGAAGAGGAAAACAAAGTTTGGCATACCTGGTACTAACCCCAGCAATCCTAAAACGCCCGCAGTTAGCATTAGTACACGAGGGTTATCAAAGAGTTGCGTCACCATTTGTTGACCGACATCTTCATCGGTTGCAACGCGAGTAACAATAACACCCGCCGCTGTTGATATAATCAGTGCTGGTATTTGTGCCACCAGCCCATCACCGATGGTTAATAAGGTATAAGTGCTTGCCGCATCGTTAAGTGCCATATTATGTTGTGCAACACCGACCACTAAACCACCAACGACGTTTATTACCAAGATCATTAAGCCGGCAATCGCATCCCCTCGGACGAATTTACTTGCACCATCCATAGATCCATAAAAGTCAGACTCAAGCGAGACTTCTTTACGACGTTTTTTAGCTTCTTCTTCGTTTATGATCCCAGCATTTAAATCAGCATCGATAGCCATCTGCTTACCCGGCATCCCATCTAATACAAAGCGTGCGCCTACTTCAGCAATACGCCCTGCACCTTTGGTGATAACCATAAAGTTAATCAGAATAAGAATGATAAAAACAACGATACCGATAGCAAAATTGCCACCTACGAGGAAATGACCAAAAGCTTCAACAACACGCCCTGCAGCTGCTGAACCTGTATGTCCTTCCATCAAGATAATACGTGTTGATGCAACGTTAAGCGATAAGCGTAACAATGTAGTGAACAGGAGTATTGTAGGAAAGGCAGCAAAGTCCAATGTGCGCCTAGTAAACATGGCCACTAATAGCACCATGATAGAAAGGGCAATGTTAAAGGTAAACAATAAGTCCAATAGAAAAGGTGGCAATGGCAGTACCATCATTGACAGTATAAGCAAAATAAGTACTGGCCCTGCCAGTATCTGCCACTGAGAACTTTTCCAATTTCCCGGCAAGCGGAGTAATGAGGCCAAATTAGCCATGACGATTATCTTCTCCAGCAAAGTCCAGTGCGGGAGGCACTGGCAAGTTCATAGGTTGTTTAGGTTTTAAACCACCTTCGGTTTTCCATCGTCTCAGTTGATAGACCCAAGCTAAAACTTCTGCAACAGCGGCATAGAGTGTTGCAGGAATAGCCTGTCCTATCTCACTGTGACGATATAACGCCCTAGCAAGCGGTGGCGCTTCTAGAAGCGGAATTCGATGTTCAGCACCAATTTCTTTAATTTTTAAGGCAATGGCACCCGCCCCTTTAGCAAGTACTTTTGGGGCAACCATTTTGTCGTTATATTGCAAAGCAACCGCGTAATGCGTTGGGTTAGTGACAATGACATCTGCTTTTGGCACATCTGCCATCATTCGTCGCCGCGACATCTCGTGTTGTTGTTGGCGAATACGCGCCTTTAATTGCGGATCACCCTCTTGTTGTTTAAATTCATCTTTAATTTCTTGGCGTGTCATGCGTAACTTTTTCAAATGGCTACGAATTTGAAAAATAATATCGAATGCCACCATCGGGATAAGCATAAAAACCGCAATATAGACTGCAAAAATAAGCAGTTGCATCGCATTAGCTAAAGCACTTAAAGGAGGAAGCGTGATCAAATGAAGAATATCGTTCCAGTTGTGCCATAAGAAAACCGTTGCGGCTAAGCCGACAAAGAGTGATTTTAAAATCGCTTTAAATAATTCAGCTAACGCATTCATTGAAAAAATACGTTTTAAGCCAGAAATAGGGTTCCATTTTTTCGGATCAAACTTGATAGACTTGCTACTAAAATTAATCCCCCCCAATACGGCTGAACCACCAATTGCCACTAAGACCAGGCCTAGAAACACTGGCGATAACGCAAATACAGCCTGTTTCATTAAACTGGCAAAACGGGGGATCAATAAATTCTCGTTGCCGATTATGTGGTGATTAAAAGTAAAACCTTCCGTTAACATGGCATAAAGCTCACGAGTGATAAAACGCCCACTCATCCACAGTAAACTGACGCCCCCTAAAATCATTAATACGGACGAAAGCTCTTTGGAACGAACAATTTGCCCATCCTTTTTCGCTTTTTCCCGTTTATGGGGAGTGGGTTCTTCTGTCTTTTCGAGATCGCTATCTTCAGCCACAGTCTGTCCGATTTAGATAATTAGATTAAAGCCTGAATGAAATGTCTCTTAGCATGACAAATTCAGAAGAAATTGATGGGTTGAACAATCGCAAATTTACGGGGCTTTTTGGGCTATGAAGGTATAAACAGCAAAAAAGTGTGCTACTTACACATCACCTTTGAAACAACATATTTATTTGGTGCAAATATGGAGGGTTTATCGCAAGAATAATTCTATGGTGAATATAAAGTAAAAGCGTGTATTTCTCACCATCAAACAAAAGCCGCTTAGATAAAGCGGCTTACATTTTCTTCAATAGCCTGCGCTATCAACCTGTTTTTTGGTTGTTTTTTATCCATAAAATAGAACATCCTCAAAGAGCAGAGATAGAGCGAATGCCTCCTGCAAGCCAGTTATGTCCTTATCGCCCTAAACTCACCAATAGATTAGAAACCTAAACTTTCCAGTAAATCATCAACCTGATCTTGATTCTTAATCACACCAGCATTGTTTTTATTGACTTGTGGGCCATTTAATAATGAATCACTCTCTTTTTTCGCATTGGATTTTTCAAGTTGCTCTGGTGGCAGATTTTCCATTAATACCATAACAAGTTGTTTTTCAATTTCTTGAACCACACTCATCATACGTTTAATCACTTGGCCTGTTAAATCTTGGAAATCTTGCGCCATCATAATTTCAAGTAATTGGCTATTTGTAAAAGCCGCACTTTCAGGGATATCCCGCAAATAATTGCGGGTATCCGTTACAAGAGAGCGTACATCTTTGAGATCTTCTGGATGCTCAAACCATTGATCCCAGCGTTTAGTTAACTTAGTTGCATGACTACTTAACTCATCCTGTTTTGGTTGCGCAGCTTCCACACAATTTAATGTACGCTCAGCTGCCTGAGCGGTCATTTGAGCAACATAGTCCAATCTTTCCCTTGCATCAGGAATGGCTTCTGCTGCTTCTGCTATTGCTTTATCCAATCCTAATTCTCGCAAACTGTCGCGTAACATACGCGTCAATTGTCCGATCCGACTGATAATATCTGACGTTATTTCGACATTATCTTTCGGCATAATTGGATCCCCACTCATTGCGACTCCTTAGATGCCCAGTTTTTCAAAAATTTTATTGAGTTTTTCTTCAAGAATGGCTGCAGTAAAAGGTTTAACAACATATCCACTTGCTCCTGATTGCGCAGCAGCAATAATATTTTCTTTTTTCGCTTCGGCGGTCACCATCAGAACGGGAAGCGTTGCAAGCCCTGCGTCACTACGAATATTCTTCAGCAACTCTAACCCATCCATATTGGGCATATTCCAATCGGTGATAACAAAATCATATGCCGAACTCTGTAACTTGGCTAACGCGTCAGCACCATCTTCTGCTTCTTCTACGTTCATAAATCCTAACTCCTTTAGTAAATTACGAACGATGCGGCGCATTGTTGAAAAATCATCAACCACTAAAAATCTCAGATCCTTACTTGCCATTGAAAACTCCTTCAAAATATATTGGCAAATTACTGTGTTGCTGTTTAAACTGAACTTAATCAGATACGCAATGATTGTGTTGTGCTGATTTTCATCAGCACGGCTTTACTCATTGAGCTTATACTTTTTACCTCATCTACGGCTCCCAATTCGACCGCGGAACGAGGCATCCCAAAGACGACGCAACTTGCTTCATCTTGTGCAAATGTGTAGCTACCTGCACGACGCATTGCTAATAAACCTGTAGCACCATCACTGCCCATCCCTGTTAAAATGACACCAATAGCATTACGTCCCGCATATTTAGCAACCGAATTAAATAGCACATCAACAGAAGGTCGATGCCGATTTACCGCAGGATCTTTATTTATATGGATCTGGTAATTAGCACCATTACGACGAAGCTCCATATGATAATCACCCGGTGCGATGTAGGCGTGTCCAGGTAAAACCCGTTCTCCATCTTCAGCTTCTTTCACACTGATTTGGCATAAACGGTTTAACCGCTCTGCAAATGAGTGAGTAAACCCCGCCGGCATATGTTGGGTTATTAATACTGCAGGGCTGGTAATAGGTAATGGCTCTAAAAAATGACGAATGGCCTCCGTGCCCCCTGTTGAAGCACCAACAGCGATTAACTTTTCACTCGAAATCATGGGAGTAAATGATAACGACTTAGACGGTAATGTTTTCGTTTCATGACGACTAATTCTTGCCTGAGCCGCTGCTCGGATTTTTTCTGCAATAAGTTCACTGTAGGCCAACATTCCTTCACGTAGACCTAACTGAGGTTTAGTGACAAAATCAACCGCCCCCAGTTCTAATGCTTTTAATGTCACTTCTGAACCTTTTGCCGTGAGTGATGAAACCATCACCACTGGCATAGGGCGTAAGCGCATTAATTTTTCCAAAAAATCAATACCATCCATGCGTGGCATTTCAACATCTAACGTCAATACCTGTGGATTAAACTTTTTTATTAAGTCACGAGCGACTATCGGATCTGGCGCACAATCAACGACCTCCATATCATGGTGACTATTAATTATTTCTCGCATGATCTGGCGCATTAACGCCGAATCATCAACACAGAGTACCGTTATTTTATTCATAACCTCTCCTTGCTGGTGTCAGCCCGTAAACCGTATGCCCCTGCAAGTAAAAATCCTTGCTTAGTTGGCTCACATTTTCAGAATGCCCTACAAACAGCATTCCATCGGGTTTAAGCAATGGTATAAATCGATGAAGTAAGCTTTGCTGTGTCGTTTTATCAAAATAAATCATGACATTACGACAAAAAATCGCATCAAATGGCCCTTCTAATTTCCACTGCTTGTCGAGTAAATTCAAATACTGAAAAGTGACCATTTCACTTACTTGTGGTCTAATTTTCACGTATCCGGCAAAATCACCAACACCTTTGAGAAAATATTTTTTCAAATATTCTTCGTTTAACGTTTTTAACTCTTCCAGTCGATAAACACCTTTACGGGCTTTTTCCAACACATTAGTGTCGATATCGCTGGCAATAATTTTTGTTTTATAGGGGTTATCCCCAAAAACATCGCGCAAAGTCATCGCTATTGAATAAGGCTCTTCTCCAGTAGATGCGGCAGCACACCATACTCGGTAAACTCCTCCTGCCCTGTTTTTGGCGTGTTTAGCCAAAATAGGAAAGTGATGTGCTTCCCTAAAAAATGCAGTTAAGTTTGTGGTTAACGCATTAATAAACTCTTGCCATTCAGGGTTGCATACATCACTTTTTAGAAACGCAAGATAGTCACCAAAGTTATTCATCCGTAATTCACGTAACCTTCTCGTGAGACGGTTATAAACCATTTCCCGTTTGTTGTTAGTCAGCACAATACCTGCTTTTTGATAAATCAATTGGCAGATTGATTGAAACTGATCATCGGACAACATAAACCGTTCAGAAAAAAAATCTAACGGTTGAGCAGCGATATCTGGCAATTCTTCAGTAACATTACGTTTCATTATTTTTTAATGGGTCTTTTTAAAAAATGATTTTTTATCTGCTTTCTTCAACCCATTACCTTCTAAGGAGTGAGAAGATCCGTCTTCATCCGTGTCAGGCAATTCGAATGCCGATACAGCATTAACCAGGTTGTTAGCCTGATCTTCTAATGCTGTGGCAGCAGATGCTGATTGCTCCACCAAAGCAGCGTTTTGTTGTGTCACCTGATCCATCTGACTAACAGCATCAGCAACTTGGTGAATACCTCTACTTTGTTCGTCTGAAGCCGAGGCAATTTCGGCCATTAACTCAGTGACTTTATTTACAGATGTGACAAGCTCCTCCATCGTTTGCCCCGCATCATTTACTAATCGAGATCCCTGAGAGACTCGAGACACAGACTCGTCAATAAGTGTTTTAATTTCTTTAGCCGCTTCAGCACTACGCTGAGCAAGATTACGCACCTCTCCTGCAACAACTGAGAAACCGCGTCCTTGTTCACCCGCTCGCGCCGCTTCTACCGCAGCATTAAGCGCTAAGATATTGGTTTGAAAGGCAATACCATCAATGACACTAATAATAGCGCCTATCTTTTGAGAACTTTGAGTAATAGCATCCATCATTTCGACCACACTGTGAGTAATTTCACCGCCTCGTAGTGCAGTTTCAGATGCAGATTCCGCCAACTTACTCGCTTGTAACGCGTTATCCGCATTTTGTTTAACTGTCGCCGTTAATTGCTCCATACTCGCAGCCGTCTCTTCCAAAGAAGCAGCTTGTTGTTCTGTGCGCGAGGATAAATCGGTATTACCTTTGGAAATTTCTTGAATACCCGAATACATCGCCTGACTGTTATCACGAACAATACGAATAGAGCGCGCCAACTCGCCACGCATCTCACGTAACCGTCTAAAAATGTCACCTATTTCGTCATCAGTAAAAACCAGAATTTCACGATTTAATTTGCCTGTTGCGACATCATTAAAGTAACGGCTTAAACTTGCGAAAGGTTTAATAATATTAAAACTTAACCAGCGATGAGAGGCGATTGACACCACAATTACCATGGTGATTGCGCCAATAAACATTAAAATAGCGATAGTATAAAAATGATGTCCTTGTTCTATCGAATCAGCCACTTCGTGTTGAACGTAATTCATATAGGTATTAAATGAATTTTCCATTGCAGTTTGATAGCGTTCCGTTGGTTGATCTAAAAACCCTTGAAAATCGCCTTTTTTTAACATGCCATGTAATTCAATTAGTGCACTATAAAGAACGTGATAATCATTTTTTACGGTATTAAAAATCTCTTTTTCTTCTTGTGGAATAACCTCTTGATTAATATCTGTAAGGAAATTTTGAAAATGAGTATTTGCTGTTTCCAAACGTGATAATGCGATTGATTCAATAGATTGGATATAATCTGTTGACTGTTCAGTTTTCATTCCTATCGCAACGCGATTTATTGCATTACGTGCTTGTACTAAAGATACCCAACTTAATCCTAATTCATCTCGCTTAGCAGTATCTAAATCAATTCGAGTGATCTGATTGTTGTTTAAATGAATAATTCCCAGTGAGATCCCACTGGAAATAACTTGCATCACACAAAACATCATCAGTAATAAATAGAGACTGGTGGATATCTTTAATTTACGAAACCTAAACATGCCTTCACCTCGTTATAAGCGGTAGCAAATCACTACCGCTTGTCAGCCACTTGTTGTTGTTAGAAAGTTTCCCAGTTAGCGGGATCTTCAACACTGCTGCTCTTTTTCTTTTCTGAGGTTCCTGGTTTTATAAGTGGAGCAGCGGCTTGTACTACAGGGAGTGCATCCAATTCCTTTTTCTCTAATGCTTTTTCTTCCTGACCCGGTAATTTGAAGATGGAAACTAAGCGGGTTAATGCAACTGCTTGATCTTCAAGACCCGCAGCAGCGGCGGCAGATTGTTCTACTAAAGAGGCGTTTTGCTGAGTAACACGATCCATTTCAGAAACCGCAAGACCCACTTGTGAAATTCCTCGACTTTGTTCATCCGATGCCGAGGCAATTTCCCCCATAATATCGGTAACACGTGTCACAGATTCGACAATACGAGTCATGGTTTCCCCTGCACTTTCAACTAATACCGATCCGGTTTCAGTGCGACTAACAGAGTCTTCAATCAACGTTTTTATTTCTTTAGCAGCTTCTGCACTTCTCTGTGCAAGATTACGAACTTCGCCGGCAACTACCGCAAATCCGCGACCATGCTCACCGGCTCTCGCAGCTTCAACAGCCGCATTCAACGCCAAAATATTGGTTTGAAATGCGATACCATCAATCACTGCTGTAATATCGGTGATTTTTTGAGAACTTCCGGCTATGTCGTGCATCGTTTGCACCACATTAGCCACAACTTTTCCACCTTGGCGGGCAATATCTGAGGCATCATTGGCAAGGTTACTTGCTTGGCGTGCGTTATCAGCATTTTGTTTTACTGTCGCCGTTAACTGCTCCATACTCGCAGCAGTCTCTTCTAATGAAGCAACTTGCTCCTCAGTACGTGAGGATAAATCATTATTACCTGCGGCAATTTCACTGGTGCTGTTATAGATATTCTCAGTACTTTGATAAACTCCACGAACAGTATGTATAAGCTCTTGTTGCATGTGCTTTAAGCCACTTGCTAATAAGCTCATTTCATTACGTCCATGCACCTCGATATCGGGACGTAGATCCCCTTCAGAAAATGCTTTAATATTTAATAACAATGAATTAAGTGGTCGAATTAATGCATTGCGTAGTGCAAACCAACAAATGATGAGTGCTGTAACAACAATAATGGCTAATATCACCATCGTGATAATAGAACGCTGATGAGAAGCTTCTAATGCACTATTTAATTGATTATTAAACTTCTCATTACGCATAACATAAGCAAGATACTCTTTATAAAAACCATCTTGATAAGAAGTCGTTGGTTGTTCGAAAAAATCTTTTAAGTTTTTATCTTGCAGTAAAATTTCTAACTGATTTAATGCAGAAAAATACTCAATAAAACGCCCTTTTAAATTGCGTATTTCTTCTTCTGAATGAATTTGATAAGCATTTATATGCTGTTCAAACTCTTTAAATTTATCATCGGCCCGAGACATATTTTTACGTGCCAGACCAGTTAAATATTCTACAGACAACGAGCTATCAACATTCAGATCTTTATCCTGTAACAGATAGCTTATAGCTGCACGATTGATATTGTTACGCGCTTGCAATAAGTTTGCCCAGCTTTCATCTAAACGTTCACGCTGTTTTTGTATTGTGAGAGTTTTATCCAGATCTTGTCTTGTTTCACTGAGATTTGAGTAAAAAACACCCCCGGAGATAAACTGCAAAACACCAAACAACAGAAGAATGGATAACAACCCAGTCACTATTTTCATTCGGCTAAACATGAGTTTCCCTTTTTATAATAGATGGTATGACCAAGTTATCGGCAGACTTAAGAGAAACTTTATAGGTTTTATCCTATATAGATACTATTTTCTATTTACAATAAATAAATTAAATATCAATAAGTTATATTTTAAATTCTCATTTTAAAAACCTGCTAGGCATAATGCACATTCATTTTTTAGTTAATACATTTAAAAAAAATAACTTAACTAAAATTAAAAGTACTCTTTCTGATTTAATTTCACTTAATTAATATTAAAGCCCCAAGAAATAACAAATAATTGAAAAAACTATTCCGGCAAGATAGCCGGAACAGTATTAAAGAATAAGATTAATAGGCTAAACTTTATTTAGCCATAATTGTTGCGCTATCAACTAATTCCATTTCTTCGCTATTGAGTAATTTTTCAATATCAACCAGAATTAACATTCTTTCATCTAAAGTACCCAATCCTGTTAAATATTCTGTTGACATTGTTACCGCAAATTCAGGAGCAGGACAGATTTGTTCAGGTTTTAAAGTTAATACATCAGAAACACCATCAACAACAATGCCGACAATACGGTTGAGTAAATTAACCACGATCACCACTGTGTTGTCATTATAGGTAACATTTTCTTGTGAAAACTTAATTCGTAGATCAACGATAGGTACAATAACCCCCCGTAAATTGGTCACACCTTTAATAAAACTAGGTGCATTCGCAATACGAGTGACTTGGTCATAGCCCCGAATTTCTTGTACTTTTAGAATATCAATGCCATATTCTTCGTTGCCCAACGTAAAAATTAGAAATCCTTGTCCAACAGTTTCACCGGATAATTTCTCGAAATGTTCCGCAGCCATAATCTTATTTTATCCTCACTATTAAATAACTGTATGCGCAGTTGTATTCTTTTTCTTTTCTGTCATTTGAGAATGACTTAAACGTTGTAATTCTGGAACATCAAGAATTAAAGCAACACTACCATCGCCCATGATTGTGGCAGCAGAAATACCCGGTACTTTTCGGTAATTGCTTTCTATATTTTTAACAACCACTTGATGTTGACCAACTAACTTATCGACCAATAAAGCATAACGGCGCCCTGCACTTTGTACGATAACCGCAATCGCTTGAGTAATATCGGTTTGCGCACCTTCAATATTAAAAGTACGGTGTAATTCAATAAGCGGTAAATATTCACCTCTTACTTGCAATAATTTTTCATCTCCTGCTAAAGGATAAATATCCTCCTCTTCAGGTTGTAATGAGCTAACCACTGTTCCTAATGGTAAAATAAATACTTCATCATTCACTTTTACTGACATGCCATCTAAAATGGCCAATGTGAGTGGCAGCAAGATGCGAATGCGTGTGCCTTTTCCAACTTCAAAACTAATTTGAATTTGCCCACCCATTTCTTGGATATTTCGTTTTACAACATCCATACCCACACCACGTCCAGAAACATCGGTGACAACCTCAGCGGTAGAGAAACCTGGCGCAAATATCAACATCGCAACTTCTTCATTGCTCATATTTTCAGAAACAGCTAAGCCCGATGATATCGCCTTTTTCAAAATACGCTCACGATTTAATCCTGCACCATCATCTGTCACTTCAATACAAATATTGCCACCTTGATGCTCTGCTGAAAGCGTTAATTGACCCGCCTCTGGTTTGCCCGCGGCAATGCGATCGGCAGGCATTTCAATACCATGATCAAGACTATTACGGACTAAGTGAGTTAAAGGATCGATGATTTTCTCAATTAAACTCTTATCAAGCTCAGTTGAACTACCAATCATATTTAACTCAACTTTTTTATGCATTTTGCCAGCTAAATCACGAACGACCCGCGGAAAACGACTAAAAACATATTCCATCGGCATCATACGGATAGACATCACTGACTCTTGCAGATCACGAGAGTTACGCTGTAGCTGTGCAATACAACTGAGTAGATCACTATGAATAGATGGCTCAAGCGTGTCACTATGTTGCGCTAACATAGACTGAGTGATCACCAATTCCCCGACCAAGTTAATCAGTTGGTCCACCTTTTCAACCGCAACGCGAATACTGGTTGATTCCGTTTTGGCCTGAGCAACAACAGGTTTTCGCGCAGGGGCTGGTGTCGCAGTTGGTGGCAAGGTTGTGGCAACTTTAGTCACTTCATCTGCTTGACTATTTTTATTCAACTCAGCAACGTTTTTCTCTATCGTAGCTGGCTGCTCTGTTTGAGCAGCAGGCTGGATACTTTCTGTCACAGATGAGGGTGAGTGTTCGGCTTGCTCTTGCGTTTTATCTGTAGACTTTACCTTTTCCTCAGTAGCAGCAACGTTAGCAAAGGAAATCTGTTCTGGTTCAATAACAAAACATAATACCGCACTGATATCTTCTTGAGTTGCTGTGGTTTTTAATACCGCTTCCAACCCATGGTGCTGTTTTTCAACCTGACTGACTTCACCCAGATGCTTTAATTCATCTAGCATTAAATCAATATCGGTCTCTTTTAAATCAGATAAAATAATATGATGCTGATAAAGACCGTCAGTATTTGGTGTATTAGCCGTTGCTAGCGGTTGATTTTCTTTACTAAGCTCATCGTCAGTATGATGCACTGCAGAAACAGGAGTGATGTTCTCCGTTGGGGCATTACTTTCAGCTAAAGATACTGAGTCATTCCCCTCACCTAATTGAGTTGATTGTTCCTCTTTGACTTCTAGAGCTAACTGACGCAACTTCTCACAAATATAGTTAAATGTTTCCTCGTCTGGCTCTTGTGAGTTTTTATGTGCATCCAATTGCTGTTGCATAATATCTTTCGCTTCCAGAAACAGGTTAATAATGTCATCGGTAAGTACCATTTCATGGCGTCTTGCACTATCGAGCAAGTTTTCCAGCACATGAGTGGTCTGCTGAAGTTTAACGAAGCCAAATGTTGCGGCTCCTCCTTTTATGGAGTGCGCACTACGAAAAATAGCATTTAACTGCTCTTGATCTGGATTTTGCGGATCAAGTAACAGTAAATGCTGTTCCATATCAGCTAACAACTCATCTGCTTCATCAAAAAATGTTTGATAAAACTCGGTAATATCCATCGTTACTCATTCACCTTTACGCGATTACATACAAACTAAGGAGTTGTTTCCTGTTTTGTCGTAATATTTGTCGATTGTGATGGCAAACTTTCCCCAGAAACTCCTGTTTCAACATTTTCCTTTTTTGATTCGGGAAGCTTAGATGTAGAAGAAGACACAGACGAATTCGTCTGTGTATTTTCTCCGTTTTCTTGTGGGGTTTCTTGCCCTGAAAGCAGAGGTTTAATTTCTGATGCCTCTTTTATTGCTGGTGCAACCCGCTCATTTTCATGTACAATTTTCTTTTCTTCCTGCTTAGTTAAAACTAATATACTGATCCTTCTATTCGCCGGAGCAAAACCATCCTCTTTTACTAAGTGAACAGTTGATGCCATACCTACAACCCGTAGTACTTTCCATTCTGCAAGCCCTGCACCAATAAGTTCTCGACGAGATGCATTGGCTCGATCCGTTGATAACTCCCAGTTACTGTATTTGAGTGCACCACTCGCATAAGGAATATCATCGGTATGACCTGATAAACTGATTTTATAAGGCGAGTCATTTAGTATTGGCGCTATCGCAGTTAAAATATCTTTCATATAAGGTTCAACAGTGGCACTACCAACTTTAAACATTGGCCGGCTTTCTTTATCTATAATTTGGATACGTAAGCCTTCGTCCATCATGTCGATTAATAAATGAGGTTTTAAATCTTTTAAGCGAGGATCTTGTAAAATAACTTGCTCTAAATTCTCTTTCAGTTTACGGAATTGCTGTTTTTCATTGAGCTGTTTATCTTCGACACCTTTTGGCAGTACATCACCTTCGTTATACACAGGATCACGTCCTCCCCCTGGTATCGGGTTTGTCACGTCTCCACTAACGCGGCCTTTTTCAATGGCAACTTTTAGAGGTGTGCGAAAATATTCAGCAACACGAGTTAACTCTTGAGGACTAGCGATAGAAAGTAACCACATCACCAGAAAGAAAGCCATCATGGCAGTCATAAAGTCAGCGTAAGCTATCTTCCACGCACCATGTTGTGCGTTGTGCTGTTTTTTCCCTCGCTTTTTAACTCTGATTATCTGTGAATTACTTTTCATAATTACTCTTCTTTCATTGCATCAGGATTTGCCTGCATCGGTGTCCGTACCTGACGTACATGTTCTTCCAATTCAATAAATGAAGGTCTGTCTGCCAGAAAGAGGGTCTTACGACCAAACTCAACCGCTATCTGTGGTGCATATCCATTCATGCTAGATAACAGGGTGGTCTTGATGCACTCCATCATTTTCATTTGTTGACTAGAGCGTTGTCTGATACGAGAAGCTAATGGTGAAACAAAGCCATAAGCTAATAAAATACCTAAGAAAGTACCTACCATTGCGTGACCAATAAGTGCCCCCATTTCCCCAGCAGGTCTATCGGCAGCACCTAGCGCATTAACCACCCCCATAACCGCGGCCACAATACCAAATGCGGGTAATGAATCGCCCATCGTAGAGAGCCCCGCCGCAGGTACTTCACTTTCTTCTTCAAAAGTGGCAATTTCTTCGTCCATTAGCGCTTCAATTTCATAAGGATTCATATTCCCCGTCACCATCAAACGCATATAATCAGTAATAAAACTGAGCATATAAACGTCTTTCATAATGCGAGGATATTGGGAAAAAATGTCACTTTGTTGTGGATTTTCAATATCTCTCTCTAATGCCAACATGCCGTTTTGGCGCGCTTTAGACAGCAAACGAAACATTAATGCCATTAGATCCATATACATCGCTTTATTGTAGTTAGTGTTACGAAGTAATTTCGGTAGGATTTTTACCGTTGATACGATCGCACGACCATTATTACCTACAACAAAAGCACCGATACCGGCACCAAAAATAATTAAAAATTCAGCGGGTTGATATAATGCGCCTAGATGTCCACCTACGAGGGTAAACCCTCCGAGGACAGCACAAATCACCACGATATATCCTAAGAGTACTAACACGCGATATCCCTTTAGCTAATTTCGTTATAGAGAGAATGGCGAACATAACCGCAAGGAGATAGGAGGGGAAGAGGAAACAACTCAGGTTATAGAGTCTTTAATCTATAACCTGATATTTAACTTTCAATCTCGAATCACATTGCAAACTGTTCAAGACCATCCAACAGTTGTAAGTTAATATCGGCAGGATTGGCGGAAAGTTTACGTTTTTTTATTGCCCGAGATGGAGGCTGACAAAGACTACAAACATAATTACTTGCAGGCTGATGTGCGTGTGTAATAAATGAACCATTACATTTGGTACATACAGAAAGTTGTAACATACCACTTTCAACAAAACGAACTAATGTCCATGCTCGTGTTAGTGCTAAAATAGGTTCTTGATCTTTAACGGGTGGACATTGTTCTAAATATAAACGATAGGCTTTTACAACAGCTTCAACACCTACACTCCCCCCGCTTTTTAATAAAAAGCGGTAAGCATTATAAAACATTGAAGAATGGATATTTTGTTCCCATGTCATAAACCAATCTGTTGAAAAAGGTAGCATACCTTTAGGAGGAGGGCTTCCTCTTAATTCTTTGTATAATTTAATTAAACGCCCTCGACTTAATTGCGTTTCGCTTTCAAGCATTTGTAAGCGAGCACCTAAGGTGATTAATTCCATTGCTAGGCGAATATCTTTCGCCTCTCGGACGATACTTTTCTCACTCATTGTTATGCCCGTTTCTTTGTAGCAGAGGTATCATGTTCCGATAGTTGACGGAACAAGTTAGAAGAAAGAAGGATACCAGTATGAATTTGTTGCAAATCATCCACTCTGGATTCTTTAGTGAGTTGTTCTATTGTTTCGCTGTCTTCAAACCGGAAATTACAGATTAGTTGGTTTGTTTCAGCCAACTTAACCAATTGAGGCAATGTTAGCTCTTTTAGTGCATCAGCCATAGAATCGCTGATACCCAGTCTAAACATTGCGGAAGCCTTTTCTTGGTTAATTAACCTCTGCGCCAAAAGCAAATACGATAAATTTATGTCATAAATATGCTTAAGCAATTCAACCGTACTCATCTCTTTACATCCCGTCCGATTATATTGAACAAAGAGGATCTTGTTTAAAGTAAGATCCCGAGGAAATTAATATAAATGTATATTGAATTTCCAGGCCCCATTTTATGAATATGACTCGTAGTAACACTACCTTGTATTACTTGATTACGATCATTTCAAAAAGTAGCGAGAAAAACATTTAAATTAAAAAGGATTTTAAATGCTCGCCAATATATCACGTTAAGAATAATCCTAACGAGATAACTTTACTCCTTAATGATTAAGTTATTCAACGGATAAAGTAGTCTAATTTAAATACTATGTGAGTTACATCACAAAAAGATAATCATTATTATGGAATTAGTTCATTAACTATTCAAGTAATATTAGTAATAAAACTTGCTGAGAATTAATAAGCGAATCTACCCAAATTAAAATATTAATGATAATTTTTTATTTTATACGATCTATTAAACTTATAAACCTAAAAATACAGCATAAAAAATTGACAAATCTAAAATTGAAGTTTTTTTCGATCACAGTAACATATATTGCCATAGCTCCTCCT
>NZ_CAWPAV010000129.1:0-25778 GCF_963885725.1 Proteus sp. G4380 | reverse complement strand
TTATACTATATCGCGCTGATTTAGAGGGGGTGATTGATAAATGGTGCTCATTAGTTGTTAGTTTTATATTTATATTTTTTATTTTATCGATACCTATTCTTATTTTAAATATTATTGCTGATTTCTTTTTATTCATAAAAGATATGATGATGGAAAAACATGAAGTTAAGCAAGAACATAAAAATATGGAAGGAAATCCAGAAATAAAATCGGTACGTAGACAACTTCATCAAGAATTACTCGATGAGCCAATGAAACGTGTGATCCGCGACTCATCAGCTGTTATTGTCAATCCCACACATGTCGCGGTAGGTATCTACTTCGATCCTGATAATGGCATAATGCCAATAGTTTCATTGAGTTGTACTAATGCTAAAGCATTAGCAGTAAAGGCCTATGCCAAAAAAGTTGGTACACCCGTTATTCGTTATCCTGAATTAGCAAGGAAGCTACATCATAAATATCATTTATTTGAAGTGATAATAGATCAAGATTTATTAGATGTTATGGATGTTCTTATTTGGCTAAAAAGAGTAGAAATTGAAGGGTTATCTCGAGAAGAAATGGACTATATCAATAATTAATAAATTTAGTCGAAATATTTATAATTATGAATATAGACGTGTGTTTTATTAAAGTGGGTAATTAATAATTAAGTTAGAATATTATTATTAATTATTCATCATAGATGAAAGGATTATCATAATGTCAGCATATGAAAAAATGTCAGAAAAAGAATTAGATCAGCTCGCAAACTACATTGTTTCTATTGTACAAAATGGCGCATCTATCAAAGATGAAAGTGAAATTCCAGATGGATTTATGGAAGGGATTTATTCATTTGCGTATGATTTTTATCAGAAAGGGAAGTTAGATGAAGCTGAGGCGATTTTTAAGTTTTTATGTCTCTATGATTTTTATAATGTTGATTACATTATGGGACTTGCTGCAGTTAATCAATTAAAAAAGCAATATCAAGCAGCTATCGATCTTTATGCTTTAGCTTATCTAAATGCTAAAAATGATTATCGACCTGTTTTTTATGCTGGACAATGTAATTTATCAATTGGTGAAAAAGAAAAAGCTAAATATTGTTTTCATCAGGTGGCTCAAAATATTAATGATCAAACGATAAAAGAGAAGGCTAATAGCTATTTAGAGCTATTAAAAGATATTCCTCTTGTTGTCCTTAATAAAGAGGAAGAAAAGGAAGAAAAGGAATAATAGTATGAATAAGATTAATCAAAGTAATGAACATAGTAGATTAGCTTCGCCTTTTGTTTCTGAAGAAGTAAAAAATGTTATTAAAAATACTACTAAGCAAGCAAATGCAATTAATAATATAAGTAATTATGTGACTACTCAACAACAGAAGGAGAATCAAAGTAAGTTTGATATACCACTTCTTAGAGTACCTCATGAACAGGAGAGGAATGCGAAAAGAATTAATATTCAAGATGATCCACAATATAAAATGACGACATTTTCACTAGAAAATGATGAAGACAATACTAAGCCTTCCTTAGCAGAAGAAGAACCGAAGAATAATAAAAAAAAAGATGATCATCTTGACGTATCTGCACAACAAAATTCATCATTACCTACTTCCAGTCCCGATCATTTAGAAAATAAAAAATCCAACAAAGATTATGATTTTTTATTTTTACAATTATCTTACCAGCATGTTATACATGAAGATATTTTGAATAAAATTAAAGATCCAGAGAAATTTGATTATTACAGAGATAAATTACAAAAGCTATCTAATGGCATAGATGATTTAAAAGAACTTTTTAAATCTGGCTTCAATGAGCTTGATAAAACCAAAAGTGCTTTTGTTGATTACTGGATGGAAGTTTATAACCAAATAAAAGAAAAGAATTTCAAAAAAGAGTCTGAAGTTAAAAGTTTTTTAAATAATTGCAATATTCCTGATTCATTAATTCAACAGTTATTATTAGGAAATATTCACTCTAAAGTGGATATGGAAAAAGCCCTTGAAGATGTTTTCCCTTTCTTAAACTTTCCTAGTGATTTTTCTAAGCTTTCATTAGATGAACTAGATAATTTATCTAAAAAATTGGATGGTTTTTTTGATGATTCTTTTAATTACCTACCAAATATTTCTTTAAGTGAAGATAAAATCAATAAAATTACTTCACATACTGATGAATTAAAGGCATTGATCAACAAAAAAGAAAGTGAATCAATAAAAAAACAATTAGCAGAAATAAGAGGTCTATTTAAAGAACTGACTATTTCACAAAGTTCCTTGGAGCTTGAAATTGCATCTAACTCTTTATCCGGTATGTCATTACTGACATTTCTGTTATCTAAGACACGTGAGTTGACGTTAAAGGTCATGTTACATCGTTCGGAAAGTGAACAGAAACTTTTTAATGAAATGCAAGAGGTGACTGAAAAATCACTTAAAGATAAAGTTGAAGAGCAAAAATCATTAATCAAAAAACAAGAAGAAATTCAGTTTTGGGCTGGTATTGGTTTAAAAATATTAGGCGGATTATTAACGCTTGTTGCAGGTGTTTCTTCTATTTTTACCGCTGGCTCTTCAATGGTATTAATAGGAGTCGCAACAACCTTATTTGTTGCTGATGCTGGGTTAACTATTGCTGATGAAGTGTATCAATCTATTCATAATAAATCTTTTATGGATGAGATTATGCAACCCATATCAGATGCGGTTATGGAAGCTATCGATAAGGTTAGTGATTTTCTAGTGAGTTTAGTTAATAGTTCTTTGGATGGACTCAAAGAATTAGGGCTAGATAAAAAAATCATCGAAGAGATGAAAAATTCAATACAAGACAAATTGAAAATGGCAACTAAAATACTTGTCACAGTCGTTTTATTTGTTGCCGCTACGGCATTGAGTTTTGTTATTGGACCTGCCATGAAAGGTATTTCAGATGCGGTTAATAAAATATCGAATCAGCAAATTAGACAAATACTAAAAAAAGTGCTCAATGATGGACTTGAAGCGGTATTGGGGAAAATGATCAAAGATATCATTATTAAAGCGCTTGAAGAAGCACTGGAAAAAATTGATAAGCAGTTAGCTAAAGAGATTTCTAAAAAAGCAAGTATTATGTTGAATAGAACGGTGGTTGCTTCTAAGTTAACCAATTCAGCAGCAACAAATACTGTTAATATTTATGGTTCTGTTATCGCGTCAAAAATAATCCAGTCTATTGCCGGTAGTAAAAAATTAACTGCGGTTTTAGATATTATTCAAAAATTAATGGATAAGATAATGGAAACTTATCATGAGAATATTGATTCTATAACAGATATTTTAAAAAACCTCAGCGATAAATCTTCAGTAAGTAATAAATTAAAATCAGACATGATAAGAAATATATCTATTTAAATAAAAAATTAGTGAGGTATAAATATGAGTATGAAGATTAATAGTGATAATGTATCTAATCACTATCAAACTACAATCAATAATGCTGATGAAGGTGAGGGTATTATTGATAGAAATAAGTTATATAAAGAGGTAGCACCTAGCTTAAGTAAATTAACAGGAATAGACAGAGTTAATCTAAAGCCTGTTTTATCTGAACCAGAGCATATAACTAAACCAGATCTTAAACAGATATTAGATTCATTAGAAGTAGATAATGATAATGATATTTACGATCATGTTAAAATAGAAAAAACAGGGATTTTTAATTTTGTTTCAGACGATATGATGAAATTAATAGATCTCATTGTTAAATATTTAGAAACAATGATAAAAAAATTTGAAGCATCCAGAGAAATGGGTGTGATGCTAATGAACATTGAATTGGATATAGCCGATAAAGTAAAAGATAATCTTAATAAAAAAGCCAATATTATGATTGGTTCTGCAATTACTAGTGCTGGAATTTCTATGGCTATACATGGTATGGGAGCCACTTTTTCTATTAAAGGGATGGGGAAAGAGCTTATTGGGCATTCCAATCCAACCATAGTGATGGGAAATACTATTTCATCTTTGGCAGATCCATTAGCAAGGGTTGCAGACCAAACTATGCAATCTGAAAGTAGCACAATTGAAGGTGAACAAAAAGTATTGGATGCGAGAGGAAGTATTAATAATAATGTGATTAATAATAACAATGAGATACAGCGAGAAGTGACTGAAGTTATAAGAGCATTATTACAAGCAATAGAGGCGATAATTCATGCTCAGCAGGATGCAGCTTCTACGATTTCTTCAAATGTAAGAGCTTAATTTAAAAGATAAAATCATATTTTTTTATAAACTTTTATTAATATAAAAGGTTAAGATTATGTCTAATGATATTTCAGTTTATACTGAGGGGATTAACGATTTACCTCATTTAAATACTAGAGTAAATACTGATAATTATTTCGAAAACCTGCTAGAAGATGAGGATTTTTTATCTTGGGAACCTAATCGGAAATATCAAGATATGAATTATGATAATAATAGAAAGAATAAATTTATAGAGAAGTTACCTGATACAGATAAATATTATTATTTAGATGATGATTATAATAAAACCATTAATGATAAAAATAATTTTTTAAATCAATTTTCTAATGATCTAAATGATCTTAGAAAAAAAGATAATAGTTATGAGACTGATTCGTTAAGTGATCTTTTTAATAATGTTAAACAATCTATTGTTTCAGGCAAAGCGGATTATCTAGATGTATTAAAGGATATCTTTTCTAACTACATGAATTTTGTCAATGAACTAAGGCAAACCATATCTAATTTAAATAAATATCAGAAAGCAGGAAGTAAAGAAGGTACGGTGAATTTTGATTTTAAATCTTTTTTTAATGACTTATCTAACATTAGAGATAAATATAAAAATCCAACAGGTACTGTCGACGATCCTTTTGTTTTTAAATCTCGTTTGTTTTTTCAACATCAAAAGGATGGGACATATTTACGCACCATTGATGGCCAAGAAGTTCATTATAGCGATCTACAACAGGTAAATAATGCGGCAGATGCGTTAGAAAAACTATTAAAAGGTATAAATGGAATAAGCGTATCAATACAAAGGCGTGGGGGGGAGCCTGATGTTGACATTGATTGTCGAGGTAGAATTGATTGTACTGACCTAGAAAAATTGCTAAATGATCTATCTAAGAAGGTATCTAACACGGATGATATTAATCAAACAGAATTTGAGTTATTCAGAAAAACCATCGACGCATTAGATAAGAAAATTAACACTAATTTAGATGAACTTTCCAAAAAATACAGTACAGCAAATAGTAATTATGATAATTTTGTTAAGATTGTCAGTAGTACAATGAACACTTTATTAGAAATGGCAAAAGGATTTTTACGTTTCTGATATTTTATTAATAGATTATTTTTTGCATATAATATGGATTTATGAATATTGAAAAATAAGCGCTATTATTTTTTAATAGCGCTTTTACTTATAATTGAGTGAGCTGATTAGAATTTATATTCAGCGCCTAACCAATAATTACGGCCATCTTCTATATAACCTTGTGTATATTGATAAGATTTATCAAAAAGATTATTAATGGAAGCATTAACTGAAATACCATATCCAACATCATAATCTAACCGTAGATCGGTTTTTGTATAGCCAGCCAGTTTATTATTCTCATCTATACGGTTATAAGTCCAACTTTGTGCTTCTTCCATAATAGTAAAGCGCACTTGTTCAACAGGAATAAAGGTTAACCACATATAGGCTTTATGTTTTGGTAAACCTTCAATATGGTCAACTTGCTTTGGATCACTATGGATATAGCTATAATTTAGGCCAAGTTCTAGCCAATCGGTCATTTTCCCTTTAGTACCAATATCCAAGCCTAGATAATCAACACGTCCACTGTTTTGGTTTTGAAATAGCGCTTCACCGTGACGATAAAGCGTATGCGCCATAATGGCATCACTTACACGATTGTAATATAGGCTAGTTTGGTAGCCCCATTTCTCATTGAGATAACCTTCGTAGGTCATATCAAAGGATAATGCGCGTTCTGGATCTAAATTGGGGTTAATAATCCCTCTTGATCCATCTTTGGGTTTTTCGGTGGTATAGCGCTCTTTTTGGGTAGGGAAGCGACTGCGATCAGAGATTGTAAAACGTATATTATCGTCATTGGCTAATGAATATTTAGCCATGATTTCCCAGTTAATGGCATTTTGTTTGTTGTTATCAGCCTTTTTATCTGTATCGATACTTTTGCGCCAGTCGTAACTTATGGCGCCAACGACATCAAGATCGTTACTCACTACCCATTGATATTCTGTGGCTAATGACCAAGTTCTATCTTTAAAACGTACCCAATCACCGTTTTTTTCTTTTTGGGCACGGTGAACGTCATCTTTCCAATGTACCGCAAAAGAGAGCAGATCACTTTCCTCCATATCGATACCGAATTGTAATGCAGCGCCTGTGCTGTGATCATCATAATGGCTATAATCGACCCTATTACCTTTTTTAGGATACATATAAAGGGTATTTTCAAACTTATCATGATAAGCACGACTTTGTAGATTTATGCTATCCGTAAGTTGTGTCACACCACTATAGTAGTAACTCTCTTTATTATAATCTGGCCATGCCCAATATTTATATCGACCTTTGGCATTAGGATCACTATTCGGTGGACTATTTTTATTACCATCTTGTTTTACATAGGTGAGGGTATATTCGTCAGAAGCGCGTGGTGTCCAACCCACTTTGATCATTCCTCGTTTATCATCTGTTGCTGAATGACTACGACGTCCATGTGTCCCCACTGCGTTATTATTTTCATCTGCATTAGGTATGGGGGTAAAACGTTGCTGGAGTTGACTGCCACTAATTTGGATAAAACCATATTCAGTACGTGCTCCTAAACGAGCACTCATGTTATGAGCATAATCAGCACCACGAGCAAAACCTTGCGAATAAGCAATATGACCTTCTAATGGTTTGCGAGGCGTTGCGGTGGTGATATTAATTGCACCTCCCATCAGATTAGGGCCTTGCAGTAATGAGGTATAACCTTTGTTAACTTCGATACTGGCGAGATCGTTAGTGGTAAAACGCGCTAAGTCGAGATTGCCATCATAAGGCACATAGGTTGGAATACCGTCAAAGAACACCGGAACTTGGCGACTATCAAAACCACGTACTTTAAGGGTATATTCGTTACGATTACCTGATTTTTGCATCACAATACCAGGTAATGTTGCCAGTGCTTGTGCCGCATTGACTTTATTTTGTTCGAGCATTTGTTGTTGTGTTAATACATCGGGATTTGCCGCAATAGGACTGCTCCAAACGGTTAATACATCAGGGATTGATTGCTGGTAAGTTGTCTGGGCTATTAGGCTGCAAGGCAGTAGAACAAGGAATAAACAGCATAGAGGTGTTAGTTTCATTATTTTAATCTCAATATATAATTATTTATATAACGATAGACGCAAGTTAAAGTTACAAAGTGAGTGCTTACCTAATGTAGGCACTCATCTTTATCAGTCAATAAACTAATATTTTTATCTGTGTTTTTTATTTAATTTTTAGGGTAAAGGCGAACTTTGATATCACTAGGTGGTGCGTAATAAGGTGCTGATGTCACCATTAAGCCGATCCCTGTTTGGGCATATTTTTCAATAGTATTTAGATTAATTCCCCCAGCGACAGAAAGATGACAGCGTGGGGCAATCTGCGGAGCCTCTTGTTGTAGTAAGGTAATATCTTCAATAGAAAATTTATCCAGTTGTAAGATATCTGGCTGCGCTTTTAACGCTTCTCTTGCTTGTTGTAAGTTATCTGCTTCCACAACAATGCATTTTTCAGGTGCTGCTTGGCGTAACTGTGTAACCTGTTGTAACCAATTATCTGGCTCGGATAAAAAATGACGATGGTTAGCAAAGAGTAAAATAGTTTCAGAACAGCCTTGGCGATGAATAATACCACCACCCGCAAGTACCGCTTGAGTGGCCAGTAATTTTGTATTAGGGATATTTTTACGTGTACAGGCAATTTGCCCTTTAGGTTGGTAGCGATGATAGATTTCGAGCATTTTTGCCATATAGTCACTCACACCACAACTCCATTCCAGCACGTTTTGCACCACTTTCCAGCCTTGGTGTAGTGCATCTGCTCGACCTTCTGCACTAATTAAACAATCACCTTGCTTGGCAAAATCACCTTCTTGTAGATGTGCGGTGACAGTCAGTCCTAATTTTTCTAATAAACGGCAGCCTAGGGTGATTCCACTGACGCAGCCGGCTTCACGACATGTAAAAGTTATTGTGCCTAATTGATGGTTAATATTGAGTGCGCGACAAGTCAAATCGCCATATTGAATATCTTCCAGCAATAAATTATCAAGAAAAGCATCGGGATAATAAATCATAAGGTTAGCTCGCTTTCAGGAACGACATCCCAAGAAACCATCGCCCAATCACGCGTTGGCGATATAAGGGCCACATCATTTTTCATACTTTCATGATAATAAGTGGTTAAGTGTGCAATTTCATTTTCGTTTAAAGGCCCTACAGAGAAGTTAATACTGTCAATAAACTGCTCAAGGCTATTAAAATTATTTTGGCAATTACGGCTACGGATATAATCTACTTTAGGGTGGATCCCCATTTGGTTAAGGATATTGACTGCGTAAATATAGGTCGGCAATGTGGGAACATTGCGACCTAATAAACGAAGAATACGTTGATCAACAAAAGTGGGTGATACAGTGTGAGTGGTATAAACCCGTAATTTGGCTTGGCGATTTAGTTTTAACAGCGCAGCTTTTAAATCCATCACCAATGTGGAGCGTGAAGCCACCGCAATATCACAAGGTGGAAGCGCATCCCAATTATCTTCCCATGAATAATGAAGAAAATTAGCATGATGAATACCCGCTTGTGCGGCTCTACGTTTGGCAACAGTTAGCATGCCGGTACTATAATCTATCCCGATTATTTTTTTAAACTTGTCAGCAACATGAATACTAATAGAGCCAGGTCCACAGCCGACATCCAATAGTGTTTCAGCATCGGAAAAATCCATCATTTCACGAAACTTGATCAAATAGGGATCGTTGGGATTAGCACAGTTTTCTGCCATTTTTTCAGCGCGTTTATCCCAATGTTCAGGCTCTTTTTTGGTTCTTTGTGCCTGTTGCATATGGTTTTTATAAAGCTCAGCAAAATCTGTGGTTTCAATGGTGTTCATATTCTTGCCTATATGGATTGTTATTATCAGGGTAGGCGTAAAAGTGCGCCTGAATATCGGTGGGTTTCACATTATAAAGCTGAGCTAAATGTTCGGGGGGGAGCAAAAGCTCAGGTTTATCTTGTAAAACGTGGCGATGAGGGGTGAGTAAAATCACCTCATCTGCCAGTAAAGCGGCATGTTGTGGATGATGTGTAGACATAAACACACTTATACCTAAGGCTTTTAGTGTCTTAATTTGGTTAATTAGCTTGATTTGGTTACCAAAATCAAGGCTGGCAGCAGGTTCATCCATAATCAGTAATTTAGGTTGTTGCACCAAAGCCCGTGCAATCAATACCAACTGTTTTTCACCACCACTTAACGTATCAAAAGTGCGGTGAGCAAGATGCGAAAGAGAGAGCATTTCTAAGGTTTCCATTGCCATTGCTTTATCTTGTGAGCTAGGCATCGAGAAAAAAGAGATATGTGCTCCACGCCCCATAATCACCATATCAATCACTTTAAAAGAAAAAGGGAGGTGGGTTGCTTGAGGAACATAGGCAATCACTTTGGCTAAATCAGTTGGTGACCACTTACTTATTTCTTTGCCTTCAATGATAATATGGCCTGCAAGACTGGGTAACAAACCAAGTAAGGTACGCATCAACGTGGTTTTACCACAGCCATTTGCGCCTAATAAACAGACAATTTGCCCTTGTTTAATATAAAAAGAGAGGTTTTGGATCAAGGGTGTTGTTTTATAGCCAATTGTGAGTTGTTTAGCTGCAGTGATGATCATCTATCCCGCCTTGTTTTGAGTAATAACATCAGAAAGAAAGGCGCACCAATAGCCGAGGTTAAAATGCCTAAAGGCAACTCAATATTCGCAATAGTTCGTGCTAGTGTATCCGTTATTAATAACATTGTTGCGCCCACAAGTAAGGAAATAGGCAGTTGATATCCGAAGTTAGCACCAACTAACAATCTTGCGATATGCGGAACAATTAAACCTAACCAGCCAATAATGCCCGCAATAGAAACTGCACTCGCGGTGATTAATGTGGCCGATAAAATAAAGATAAGTCTGGTAATTTCTACATTAAGGCCTAAGGAGCGCGCTTCTTCATCAGAAAGGCTGAGAATATTCATTCGCCAGCGTAATAAAATCAGTGGAATAAACCCGAGTAGCATTAAAGGTGCAACAGAGAGTAAATCAGGCGCCGTGATAGTTGATAGCCCTCCTAACAGCCAAAAAGTGATGGAAGGTAGCTGAGTATAAGGATCAGCTAAAATTTTCATTAATGAAATAGCTGAGCCACATAAGGCGCTAATCGCAATACCAACTAAAACAAGAGAAAGGACCGGATCCTGTTGTTTCGCCAATTTGGCAATAAAATAGACTAAAGCAACAGTGATAAGCCCTCCGACAAAAGCAAAAAGCTGAATTGACAACATGGAGTGACCAAGAAAAATACCCAATACAGCACCGACACCAGCCCCTGATGACACTCCGAGAATATCAGGTGATACTAGTGGGTTACGGAACATACCTTGATAAGCCGCCCCCGCAATAGCAAGCCCACCTCCAATTAAAATGGCAGCAAGCACTCGAGGCAAGCGTATTTGCCAGAACACGGTTGCTGTTCGACTCTCTTCAATATGCCCGGTTAATTTGCTACTGACGACTGTCCACAGTTCATTGACTGTAAGTGAATACTTACCACTAGTGATAGCAATAACTACAGCCACTGAGAATAACAGCAACAACAGAGTGATACGTGCTGATTGGCTCATGAAGACCTCATCAACAGCTGGCATTGCTCAGCACTTAACGATGTATGGTAAAAACAAGCAAAGTAATTTTGCAGATCTTGCGTGGCTTGTTCTGCTATTCGATGGTCAAAATGGCTCTGTAAGCGACGCATTCCCATTAAACGGTTGATACCAGGAGGGCCATCTAACCAGCCAAATGGTAAGCCTTTAAATAATAACACTTTATTATTTTTAACAGCTTGGATATTTTTCCATATAGAGTCTTGCCTGATTTGCTGATAGGCATTTTCATCTTGTGTGATGATAACTTCAGGGTTCCACATAAGGAGTTGTTCAGGGGAAACATCAGTAAGGCCAGTAAAACCTGCAATATCAGCGACATTTTCGAACCCTAATAGTTCAATAGCTTCAGTATGAATAGATCCTGTTGAGCCAGTTTGTAGGCCTTTCGCACCACGTGCAAGGTAAAACCGAGGTCTTATTTTTAGAGTAGAAGCAAACAAGGTCGCATCACTAAGATACTGCTCTGCAATAAGTGCTAATGTTTCTGCTTTTTCTGCCACACCTAATAAAGCCCCCGTTTGGCGTAACTGAGTTGGGCTGTCTTTTAAGCTGCCGTCAATTAACACATAAGGTACATCTGTTTGCGCACTAACACGTTTAGCTAATGAACGATAGGTTTCATCAACATTACCACTATCAATAATGATATCTGGCTCTAGCGCCATTAATGTTTCTAAGGAGAGTGTACTACCACGGCCAGACAGACGGCCTAAATGGGGCAATTTACGCAACTTGTCGGCAAATAAGCTACTTTTTCCTAGATTAAGCGAGGAGAAACCTAATAATTTTTCTGGTACTAAAGCCAACAACAGTTGGTCGGTTGGTGGGCCTGCGCTAATAACGCGATGAATATTTTCTGGTGTAGGAAGCACACCAAATTGAGCAGCGATACGTGAAGTGATTGCCGCTCTTGCACAACGTGGCAGTGCTGATAATGCTGCAAGCGTCGTTAAATAACTCAGAAATTGTCGTCTGTGGATAGCCATAGGTTCACACTGTAGTGTTGTTTTATATTAATAATCGTTATTTCATAAATTATATAACGATGCATACTATATTTCCTTTGGCTTAAGTCAAGGGAGAGGCATTCAAAATTAAATCTAAGAAGACATCCGATAAACTTTATTCGAAATAGTGTATAACCTAAGGATATAATCAGGTTTGTTAAATAAACCTCAAGTGCGTATTAATACTGATATTTTGGATAGTTACGATATAAAATGAAAAAAAAACGCCCCTCATTACAGGATGTTGCCGACCGTGTTGGTGTCACAAAAATGACAGTTAGTCGTTTTTTGCGTAATCCAGAACAAGTTTCCGAAGCATTACGAGTCAAAATCGCTCGTGAATTAGACAGCCTGAATTATATTCCTAATCGTGCACCTGATATTTTGTCGAATGCGACCAGCCATGCGATTGGCGTATTATTGCCTTCTCTTACTAACCAAGTGTTTGCACAAGTTATTCGTGGTATTGAATCTGTGACGGATAAATATGGTTATCAAACTATGTTGGCGCACTATGGCTATCAAGCAGAAAAAGAAGAAGAGCGTCTTATTTCTCTGCTTTCTTATAATATTGATGGCTTGATCTTAGCGGAAAGAACACACACACCCAAAACGGTCAAAATGCTGGAAACGGCGGGTATTCCGGTGGTGGAAATTATGGATAGTGTTTCACCTTGTTTTGATTCGGCGGTAGGGTTAGACAATATTGAAGCCTCGCGAAAAATGGTCAGTGAAATGATCCACCGTGGTTGTAAACGAATTATCTATCTTGGGGCAAGACAAGATGAGCGAACATTAATGCGTTTACAAGGATATGAACAAGCGATGCAAGAAGTAGGCTTACCCATAGGTCATGTGATGACACCTAAAAGCTCTTCTTATTCGTTAGGTACAGAACTTTTACATGAGGCACGCAAGCAATATCCTGACTTAGATGGGCTCTATTGCACCAATGATGATATTGCGATAGGGGCTATTTTCGAATGTCAGCGTATGGGGATTGCGGTACCTGAGCAAATTGCTATTTCCGGTTTCCACGGTCATGATGTGGGACAAGTCATGACTCCACGGTTAGCCAGTATTTTTACGCCACGTGATGAAATGGGACAACAAGCGGCGGATTTATTACTAAAAAGAATGAAGGGTAAAATTGCTCGTGGGCAAGTGATTGATGTGGGATTCCGTATCATCACCGGTGAAAGTATTTAGTTATTTATTTGATTATTAAATTATTTTTTTCTTTGGTAGGGTTTTTTTATTGACCCTATTTGGGATTATAGAGTGATATATCCTGACGTTTTTTTGCTTTGTAAAAATCAGTCGTTAACTTATCAATTACTTATGATTTTGTTGTAACTTTGTTGTTTTTCCACAATCTATTTGCGAGACGCTTCACACTTTCATTTCATAGTTTGTTTTGTAGGTTGTTTTTATCTTTCTGGATCGAGTAATGTTACCCGTAACAGTTACGGGTAACATTACAAAAAAGTTAATAACTGCCTAAAGGAGCAATATATGAAAGATACCCAATCCCTACACCATGTCTTTATCTTAATGGGGGTATCAGGCAGCGGTAAATCAGCGGTTGCAAATGGTGTAGCACAACGTATCGGTGCGGCATTTTTAGATGGCGATTTCCTTCATCCTCGTGCAAACATCACTAAAATGGCTTCAGGTCATGCTTTAAATGATGAAGATCGCAAACCTTGGTTACACGCTCTCAATGATGCTGCTTTTGCAATGCAAAGAACCAATAAAGTGTCATTAATCGTTTGTTCCGCATTAAAAAAACAGTATCGCGATATGTTAAGAGAAGGTAATCACTGCTTACATTTTCTCTATTTAAAAGGGGATTACGCGCTAATTGAAAGTCGTTTAAAAGAGCGTAAAGGTCACTTCTTTAAACCACAGATGTTGATTACTCAATTTGAAACATTAGAAGAGCCAACGAATGACGAACCTGATGTTTATGAAATAGATATTTCGCCATCTCTTGATAACGTGATTGAAAATGTCATCAACACTATAGAATCTGTTACTAAACCTATTACTGAGGAGAGTGCGGTATGAGTACATTAACACTGGTGCTAACTGCAGTTGGCTCCGTCCTATTATTGCTCTTCTTTGTAATGTATGCGCGTTTACACGCCTTTATTGCGTTAATGATTGTTGCTATTGGTGCTGGCATTTTCTCTGGTATGCCGTTAGAAAAAATCACGCAAACCATGCAAAACGGAATGGGGGGAACATTGGGTTTTCTCTCCATCGTGGTCGCTTTGGGGGCAATGTTTGGTAAAATTCTGCATGAAACGGGGGCATTAGACCAAATTGCGGTACGGCTACTGAAATCCTTTGGTGAAAAACGGGCTAACTATGCACTGGGTATTGCGGGTTTAGTTTGCGCATTACCTCTGTTTTTCGATGTCGCGGTGGTTTTACTGATCGGGGTGGTATTTGCTGTTGCCCGTCGTACGGGGGGGAATGTTGTTAAAATGGCGATCCCTCTCTTTGCCGGTGTTGCAGGGGCCGCTGCCTTCTTATTACCGGGGCCAACGCCTATGTTGCTTGCTGACCAGATGAATGCTGATTTTGGTTGGATGATCTTAATTGGTTTATGTGCAGCTATTCCAGGTATGTTATTAGCGGGGCCTATTTTTGGTAACTTTATTAGCCGTTATGTGACCTTAGAATTACCGAAAGATTTTGATGAGCCAAGCTTAGGACAAAGTAAAATGCCTTCTTTTGGCTTCAGTCTTGCATTGGTCTTATTGCCATTAGTCTTGGTTGGATGTAAAACCATTGGTGCGCGTTTTGTTGAGCCTGACTCTCAGCTATTCAATATTCTTGAGTTTATTGGTCACCCCTTTATTGCCATCCTTGTGGCGTGTTTAGTGGCTATTTATGGCTTGGCTATTCGCCGTGGTATGAGCAAAGAAAAAGTCATGGAAGTATGCTCTGCGGCTATCCAACCTGCGGGGATCATCTTATTAGTCACGGGTGCTGGTGGCGTATTTAAACAGGTGCTGGTGGATTCAGGTGTGGGGCCAGCATTAGGGAATGCATTAATTGGTGCAGGTATGCCGATTGCTGTGGCTTGTTTTATTCTTGCAGGTGCTGTACGTGTTATTCAAGGCTCTGCGACTGTGGCTTGTTTAACTGCGGTTGGTTTAGTGTTACCGGTGATCAGTGAATTAGGTTATAGCGGTGCACAAATGGCGGCGTTATCGGTTTGTATTGCCGGTGGCTCTATTATTTTAAGCCATGTTAATGACTCCGGCTTCTGGTTATACGGTAAATTTACTGGTGCGACAGAAGGGCAAACCTTAAAAACATGGTCATTAATGGAAACCATTTTAGGTACTACAGGCGCAGTGGTTGGAATGATTTTCTTTGCATTTTTATAAAAATGAGCTGTTCCTTTTTAACAAATGGCGCATCAATAGGTGCGCCATTTTTCATTGCTATAAATCACCATTAAATCTGATAGAAAATAGTTAACAACTGATTAATCTACAGGTCTTATTGTTTTGTGAACATGGTGAGGCTGATATTTTTATGGGTGATTATAATTCACTGTTTAAACAGCATACGGAGTGTAATATTCATACTATTACACTTATTCGTGATTCCATTTTGGCATCTAGTCAGAAATTACAAGAAAAGCTAGCATTGCTGGAAGAAATGGAACATCTCTTTAATGATATGCTTATCAATGCAGAATCATTAGTGGTCTTTTTTAATGAAATTGATGAGCATTTTACTCATAGTAATGAAGAAATTGAGAATTTTGCTAAATGGCTAAATAAAATAAAAGATAGCGCTAATAATATTGATAAACTGTCAAATCAAGCCAATATATTATCAATTAATTCAGCAATAGAGGCAGGACATATAGGTCATGCAGGTGCAGGATTTTCTGTATTAGCACAAGAGATGAAAAGCCTTTCACAAAAGATCCAAAATCAGGCCTCAGAAATAGCGTCTATCAACAATAATGTAAGTGCCCGCTTTACACCAATAAAACAAAATACTCAGAAAAATCAAGAACAATTGAAGCAAATAAAAAATCTTGTTACGGAAGGTCATGCTAATTTATCTGCGCTTGCTCAACAAGCCAATGATTTAAAAAATATCTTTCAGTTTATGTCGATACAACAATTTTTTAATACTGTGAAAATAGATCATGTTTTATGGAAAGAAGCGATTTATATTCACTTATTAAATAATGATGATGAAAATTGTGTTAATCAGCATACTGAATGTCGTTTAGGAAAATGGTACTACCAAGGTGAAGGACGCAAATTTGCTGGCAGTGAAGCTTTTCGTCGTTTAGAAGAGCCTCATAAATTGGTTCATCAAAGTGGGCGTCTTGCATTGGCGGCGAATATGGCCGGTGATCAGGATGCGGTAGTGAAGTATATTCAGCAAATGGAACAAGCGAGTGTTGATGTCATTAAATATATTGATGCTTTACATAATTAATAATGCGATGACTGAGAGTCCACATAACGAGAAAGGAGCTGAGGCTCCTTTTCGTTATAATAATATCTAACTTTTATTAATCAGCGCTGATAATTGGCTATAGAGAGTATTTGCACTACTTTCATACCCTTCACGAGAAAGGTGGACACCGTCCGGCCTTGCAAGATCATAAATAGACCATGCTTTAATTGAGCACTCTCCACCCATATAATCGCGCCAATCCCAGAATAATGTACGCTCTTGTTGAGCGACTTCCTTTTGGATACGAATAATATCGGTTAACCATTGGGGTTGTTGAGAGCGACAATCTGATGCATCTTTATTCTTAATAGAATCCGACGGACCAACTAATAAAATGGCACTATTCGGGGCTTGCTGGCGGATTTGACGAATTTTTTCAACAAGCAGTTGTCGGTAAGCCACTAAATCAAAAGTATCATTAAAGGCTTCATTAGTGCCATAAGCTAAAATCACCATATCGGGATGTAATTGGCCTAATGTTTTACTCCACTGTGCTCCCCATTTATCCATCATGTTAATGGTTGCGCCGTTAATACCTAATGCGGATAACATCACCCCTGGCTTTTGGTTGCTAATTAACCAACCGCCTAATTTTATCGGTTGGTTTTTACTAATCGTAATATTGATTGGGAAGGTGATCGTTGTGGGTTTAGAAAATTGCCATTCACCTTGTGTCTGTGAAAGTGAAAGTGTTTTACTGCCAGCGGATTGTAAATGGATTTGTGAAGCCGTAGGCGCCTTATATAACGCTTGTAATTGGTAACGCTGACCTGTTGTCGGATTTTCATTTAGTTGCAATGCTGACCATTTCGCGACTGGCTCAGCGATAAATCCCCCTAAGGGAAAATCAGGATCGCTTTCTTTGCGACTAGAAAGTAAATCCCACGCTTTTTTACTGCTTTGATATTGGATATTGGCAATACGTTGACCCGCAATAGCGGTAGGGGGAATAAAACCTATACCACCATTGCCATAATCAGCTTGAAAACGTTCACGTAGTTTACCACTGAAAAAATCCGCAGCGGTATGTGAATCACCTAACTGTACGATATGTACCCTTTGGCGTCGTTGCTTTAACTTTTGCGCAAAAGCGGCAAAGTTGGGATCATGGTAGTTGTAGAGTTGTCTTGAACCATCTGCAGGTAACACGCTAGGTGTTGATAGCGTAAGAGATTTATCTTTCTCTTGGTTACAAGCGACTAACAGCGAAACCAAAGCCAGTATAATAGAACGACTGACTAAGGTTCGAGGTTTAAGGATGTGCGTTAATTGTTTCATTTGGCGTGACCATATTTTTGTCTGTTACATCATCTGGCACATCATCAACTTTTTGCAGATGGATACGCGAGAATACCTGCTGAGCAATGATTTGTTGCCCTTTTAAACTAAAGTGAATACCGTCGCCTGCTCTTAGCTTCACGCGGCTGCTACCATCACCGATATAATCAGAATAAATATCTTTTTCATATTTAAACATATCATTGACAGAAAGGTAAATTTCTCCCGTTTTTTCTGCTTCTTCCCGGTAAAGTTGATTTAGATAAGCCATACCTTGAGATAATTTTTGCTTACGCATATTCGGAGGACCAATCCAAATCACACTCACATTATGTTGGCGCGCATTATCAATAATGCTGGCAATACGAGCGCGATATAAGGTGCCCCACGCTTCACTGGCAAATTTTAAATAACGTCCGCCACCATCTGGGGGCATGTCCCAAGGATCATTAGGCCCTAAAAAAACAACCAGTAACTTAATGGAATCATCGCTAGCTAACCGATTAGCAATAGTTTGAGGCCAATTAAAAAACTTAGGATAGGCTAATCCTGTGCTCTGTTTGCTCAAATCAATACTGCTTATATTATAATCTGTTTGCAATTGACGTTTTAATAAGGGGGCAACGCCTTGCATCATTGAATCTCCAGCAAACAGCACTTTGTCTTTGGGAGATAATATGACATCTGTTTTTTGCACAATAGGTTTTTGGGCTTCAGCAGCGGCTTTTGTCAGATCAATAGTTGATGCATTTGCTAATGTACCTTGTGCATATTGACGTTGTAGGAGTTGTGGAAACTGTTGTGTTAATTGCGAAGCGGGGCGAGTATAGCCATTGATAAAATGTAGCCCTACTGCAAATCCTTCTGGAAAGGCGGTTTGTTCTTGACGAGGCGTTATTGGTTTAGCCTGATTATCCGGGTGATTAACTCGCAAATAATCACTATAGCTTGTTACTGCGACAAATACGCCATCTCGCAACTGACCTCCCACTTGCCAAGCATAATATTGTGATAAACCCGACCAAGGGGCTGGGCGATGGTATTGTTGTTGCCAAAAGCGCTCTAATGATGTTTGGTTTAGCCAAATAAGAAATAGTGTGCTGAAGAGCACCATTAAAGCCACTTTTACGGTCTTTTTTAAATTTGAACTGAAATCAAAAGCTGGCATAAATAAATCCCGGAACCCCATCAGGAGACAACATAAATATAATTGTAAGGATCAACGCTAATGGTAGTGGATAAACATACCAAGGCACTTTTTTCTCAAGTCGCGCAATAATTGCCCTTAAAGTGACAAAACAAGGATACAGTAAGAACAGTCCCCAGAACATAAACAGGGTTAGCCCTTCGGCTTGTAGCGACTGCCAAGCACCTGCACTAAAGAGTTGTTGAATTAATATCCAAGCATCATTGACGGTTTGGCTGCGAAAAAAGATCCACGCAAAGCACACAAAATGGAAGGTAATTATCCAAGATAACAACATTTTTAATGATGCTAGCATGCTATTGGCGTCATGTTTGGCGGCGGGGAAAAGGCGGTGTTTGATATTTAATATCACCACACCAATACCATGAATGGCTCCCCAGATAATAAACGTCATAGCTGCGCCATGCCATAAACCAGAGATAACCATCGCGGCAAAGGCATTCACATTTTGTCGAATAACGCCCTTACGATTTCCCCCCAAAGGGATATAAACATAATCGCGAATAAACGTTGATAAACTTATATGCCAACGACGCCAAAAATCAGCAAGATTGATGGCTAAATAAGGTGCATTAAAGTTACGAGGGACAACAAAACCCAGTAATAACGCAATACCTGTCACTAAATTGGTATAACCCGAGAAGTTAAAATAGATATGCCATGCATAAGCATAGGTCGCCACCAGTACTTGTCCGCTAGTGGCTAAATCAGGGGCATTAAAAATAGGATCGACATAATTTGTCGACAACCAACCACTTAACCAAAAGAGCTTAGCGATTGCTAATACAATCAGCATGATAGCCCCTTTATAGTCGATAATTTTACGGGTTGGTGCTTGAATTTGTGGTAAAAATTGTTTGGCACGATTAATCGGTCCCGCCACAATGCTTGGGAAAAAGCATAAGTAGAGCACGACATCAAGAAAAGGGGCTTTAGGGATCTCTTTGCGACACACTGAAACGACATAGCTAACAGAGTGGAAGATATAAAACGATAACCCTAATGGTGCCAGTAGTTCAATAATTGGCAATTCAACACTTAATCCCCACTGTGAGAATAATTGTGTCAATGATTCTTGGAAAAATGAGTAATATTTAAAGGCAGTAAAATAGAGGGCAACTAACAGCCCCAGTAACCAATAAATCACTTTCGTTGATGTATAGCGGGTGAGTATATTGGCTAATGAGTAAATCAAAAGCGTATAGCTTAATAAGATAACAGCAGGACGGTAGTCGACATAGAATAGAAAAGCATAACTTACTATGATGAGTAAGATATTTTGGATCTTAACCTGCTTTTGGAAGAGCCAATAGATAATAAAAAAGCTCGTAAAGGCTCCGAGAAACTCGAATGAAAAAAAATTCATAAATGGCTCTAAGGGTGTGATTTAACAGTCATACCAAATGTGTTACTCCCTATATTATGAATTATTAGCTTGCTTTCAATCAAAAGATTATCTTGTGATAAATAAAAGCCACTTTTCAGATAAATGAAAAGTGGCTTTTGTTTGCTATGAATAGCTATTTAGGACTAACTTTCTCGTTTCGACTGTAACTGAACTTGCGTGATCAGCTTCTTATTTGAGTCGAACATTTCGGTCAGATAATCATTGTAACTTGAACCTAATTCTGAATAGCCTTTCAAGTCGGTGATTAACTGGCGTGGATCGAGTTGCTGTTGCGTCATTCTTTGCTGTGCTCTTGATGAGCGCAGTGAATTATAGGCGCGGTGCGTATTGAGATTACGCATATAAGCAATCACTGAGCCTTCAATATCTGGGTAGGCTGCATAGCCTTTGGTTTTCCCAGGGACATTATTGCAAGACCGGTTACCACATCGCATACCGAATAAGTTATTGTTTTGCTGTGCCAATTTTGATGTTCCCCAACCTGATTCTGTTGCAGCTTGCGTTGCGACAAAATGAGTCGGAATAATATCAACGCGAGTCAGTAACGAATCCCAATTCACTTTTTTGGGGCTGGTACATGTTACGCCATAGTATTGACAGATTTCACGCAGTTTTTTCAAATCTGCGCTGCCCCAGTGTTGGGCTTTACGTTGAGCGGTTAACCACTCACGATCTCTCAATATCTTATTATTAATGTTATCAATAATAGGAACTATGACATTTAAAAACGCTTTCTTACGCTGAGTTCCCGAGGGATATTTTTTCAAATCTGGCAACGAGGTTGTCGTGCTTTTGAATGTATCCGCCTGCAGCATTCGGGAACTGCCGGTACTGGTAGAGGCAAAACTCACACCAGTAAAGAGTAGTGAAATCAAGAAAGCGAAGACGGCACTTGTCCTCATCAATTGAGAGGGCATTGCTTCTCCTCGTTTAACTGGATAAAAATCGAACGAATACTAGCAAATTACTTTTTCTATAGCTACAAAATATCGCCTTACATTAGGATAACTACGAGTGCATTGTTAATAAAATGTATCTTATTTACTGGAACACCTCGTTTTATAATCGCTTTTTTCTTTTAACAAAAAATGTGATTTTTGATTATTGTTCAGTTATTCTTATATAAATTAATGCTATTTAACTCAAATTTATCATAATTTAGCGTTTTTAATATGTCAATTTTGTTCAATATTTAGTCATTTTTTGTTGTTTTTGGTCGAGTTTTTTGATCGATTTGGCGAGCTTTTTCTGCTAAATCAGCAAAATCCGCTTCTTTCCAATAAGTTTTAGGGACGGGTAAATTTGCCATCTGTTTAGTAGGCCAAAGCTGAAATTCTGCTAATTGTTTTAAAGAATAGCCTGCGTAAACATCGGGTAATGTCAGATAATGAGGTGGAGTTGTCTCCCCAAAAGGCAATACCGGATAGCGTTTGTCAGCAAGATGATAATCACGCTTTAATACTAAAAATTTATCGGGTACCCGCTCTTGGCTATTCCACCATTGCCCATCAATTAAATCAAACCACTGCTGGGTGGCCTGACGAGGTTGCGCCTCTAGTTGAGCGAGTGCTGAGGGAATAATACGCTGCATTGATTGGTTATAGTGCTCAAGGTTTGTGGCATCACCATTGAGGATCAGGGTAAGTGATAAGCGCGCCCCCATTAGGTTAGAGTAGAGATCTTCTGGTGAGAATGCGGAGATCCCTTCTGAAAATCCCGCCACAGAGCGATAACCGTACCACTGTGCAATCTCATGCCATACGGCAAGGCGATAAGCTAAACGCGCGGCAAGATAAGCACTTAAGGTATAACGTTGTCGATCACTACTAGGAGGAGTAAAGCGGTTAAAGTGAATTTTACGCTGTGCTAATTCGTCACTGAGTGTTAGCGTCCACTCTTGGCCTAATTTGGGATAGATATGGCTAAAGAGATAATAAGTATAATCTGCGGTATCACGAATATGGGCGATATCAAGAAAGCCCCCTTTATGTGAATAGACTATGCCCGACTTTTCACTGCCTATGCCTAATACTGCGGCAGTTCCCAGCCAAAAATTATCGTTATAGCGATGATCACCTAAAGTAGAAGCTTCAACAATATTATCGATACGATAAAAAGGAATAGGTACTCCCCATGCTTTGACTTTTAAATTATAGCCAAAAGCACAGCAAGGCCTTAATCCATTAGGCGCATCAAGTACGGGGGGCGTTTGCCAAACTTGTGAGGCTTCTTCTTGAGTCTCACTTTCCAGATGAGCAGCAATGGTTTCAGACACAGATGAGGTAGTGCATCCTGAAATGACCAATATGAAGATGATATTAAAAATAGCCAAACGCGTTAACATCAAAATGCCTCACCCACTTGGAAATAAAATCCGGTGCTCTCTTTACCGACACCAAAATCGAGGCGTACATTCATGCGTGGTTTAAATTCAAAACGATAACCAATACCAACACTGGGTAGCCAATGTCCTTTACCGAGATCACGTGCTTGATTACTCAATGTGCCACCTCCGGCCCATAATGCAATACCATGACGCCAACTAAGTTTTTGCCGATACTCTATCTGACTAGAAAAGACATGATTATCTTGATAACGCCCTTCATAATAGCCACGCATCTGATGGCCGTTACTTAATTTAGACAGTTGCGTCCATGGTACATCTCCTGAGGTAAAGCGAGCATAGCTATCAAAGGCGAGTACCGCATCTTCGGTTAATGGATAATAATAGTTGTACTGCATTTGAGTTGCATTAAAACGGTTATTACTACCAGTATCCGATGAATAATGAGTATAGCTAATATCAAAGGCTTGGCCTTGGCGAGCGTTAGGCAAAAAATCGCGACTGTCGTAGGTAAAGCGCACACTTAATCCTGAACTGGTAGAGCGTAATGGCAAATGACGTTTGCTCATATAGGCTTTAAACTCATCATCAGGTGCTGCTGCTTGTAAGTTAGCGTAATCCCAACCTAAGCCAATATAGGTGTTTTTGGTAATTTGACGTAGCAATGTCGGCGTTAAATGTAGCTCTTGTGAACGATATTGTGCAAAGTTCTTTTTAACTCGTCCTTCATGATAGCCTTGTCCCCAAAAGTTGGTCGGCACATTATTTAATGCCCCAGTAAGGTAAAAGCGCCATGTATCATCAGCAAGGTAAGTATAGTTACTAAAAGTCATACCAAAAGCCCCGGTTGATGAACCAAAGCCACTTAATGACAGTGATGAAATTTTACTGTCGGGACGACTATCTGCTTGATAAAGCCCAACAACGGCGATCCCAAGCCCCAACTCTAATTCAGGGGTATAGAAAGGCCCGGGTAAAACGCCCCAGTCGATGGTTTTACTGCGATCAAAATTATTGCTCCCTCCTAGTTGATTTAACCATTGGTCGATTTGTTGTCTATCAGGAAAGAGTTGGGCATTCGCTGTGTGTGAAATAAATAGGCTGGCAAAGGCCAGCCCATAAATAAAAGATGTTTTAACCATTAAAAACGGAACTCACCAGAAACAAAGAAACTATTACGATTATTAAAGCCCACTTCGGTGATCACATTAAAGTTACGGGTGACTTCTAAACGAGCCCCTACCGTTTGGTTCCATTTATGAGCAAGATGTTGTTCAACGTCGAATTTCATATCAGGATCGTTCATTAAGGCGATCATGCCAGCAAACGCTGGGGGAAGATTTAAATTATTGATATTACCTTTAAACCGTTGGGTAATATCTTGATACATGGCACCTGTCCACACTTGTAGCTTGGTATTACCTTGGCCGGCGATTAAAGGTTGAAAAACAAATTCATAGCCAACACGAGGTGAAATGACTAAGGCTTTAATATCCCCATCGAGAATATCAAGATTAGTTTTGGTGTAGTTTAAGTCAAAAGTACCAAAAAATTGATTATAGCCACCGGCTAAAGTAAAACCTGCGCCATAAGTATCACCTTTAAAATCGAGGTTAAAAGGCATACCTTCTATAAAATTTAATGGAAAACCACCAAAACTACCACCTTTAAGTGTTGTTTTTGATTTACCTTTAGTTCGCCCATATAAACCATACACATTCATAAAAGGGAAAACCCAGCTATCGAGTTTTAGCATATGGGTTTCACTTTTTTCACGAGTATGTCCTGCTTCTATTTTTAGAGCATTCGCTGTTTCTGGATTTTTCGGCATAATAAACCCAATTTTATCCACAACAATATCTTGACGTAGATTCATATAGCTATAGCTTGCACCAAATGGCTCTGGTAAATCATAACCTCGGGCGCGAGCTTCATCACCCCAGATAGGTAATACGCGAGATTGGCTTGCAGGAGTACGGGTATCTAACGAACCTTCGCTATTTAACGCAGTGCCGCCGGATTGGCTTACACTTAAAGAGAGCAGAGGGCGATCGCTATCCGCATAAGAAAAGCCAGTAGCAAGAAGAGAGGCAGCAAACATTACCTTATTAAAATGAGAAAAGTTCATATATAACCCACAAAAATAAAAAATAACCAAATAGTAAGTAAAAGAGTAGCGCGAAATTTTAGTCTTTTTCTTATATATGGTCACCAGCTATAAGTGCTAATTGCAGATAAAAATGCTTAGCAATATGTATTATCACGGTATTATCTAAGTGTTTTTAACTAATAATCATCTTTATCTTCAGTTATTCTTAATAAAAGCAGATGATTTTATGGTGATAAATAACGGGGTTTACCAAGCGTGATTGTACTATTTTTGTACAGCTATTGATAAGTTCCGATTAATTGGTCGCATTGATAAGTAACTGCGATAAGATATGTAGGATACCAAACTGAGGTGCAATAACATTAAGGAGTTGCGATGACTTATGATGAATTATACCAATACGCTATATTTATGTTGTCGCGTCGTGATTATGGCACCACTGAGCTAAAACGCCGTTTAGCACGAAGGATCAACGAAGTCGATAAAGCTAAACATAGCACAACCGATGAAAGATGTTTAGAGCAAGTGATCGAGCGATTATTAGAAGGCCAATATCTGGATGATAATCGCACGGTATATGCTTTTTTTCGTCGTTATTTAAGTAAATCTTATGGCCCGCTGCGTATTCGCCAAGAGTTACAGCAAAAAGGCTTTCCTAGTGAAATTATTGAACGGGTACTAGAAGAAACAGAAACTGATTGGTATGCACTTTGCCAAGATCTTAAAGAGAAAAAATTTGGTACAGGTAAACCCAAAGATTTTAAAGAGAGAGCCAAACAAATTCGCTATCTACAATATCGAGGGTTTACTTCTGATTATATCAATGCGTTATTTTAATTGATTAACGAAGTGCCATGGCATATTTATCATCAAACTAATTTTTATAAAGAATAGTTA
>NZ_CAWPAV010000128.1:0-1891 GCF_963885725.1 Proteus sp. G4380 | reverse complement strand
AAAAAGATATAGAGGATATAGAAAATAGTATTAATAAAAATAAGAATAGTATACATCCTTATTTTTATAATACACAAACAACCATATATCCTCATCAACAAGAAGTTATTTCCGATATTCTTAATGAAATTGCCTATATAACACAAGCAAAGTTTGTTGCATCTAATCCAGAATTCGATGCCGATATAAAATTTGGTTTTTACGATGATTTTCATATTAGTCATGGTTCAATAGAATTTTCATATACCACCAGAGGTTTTGCAACCTATCCTAGCAGGTATTCAACCCCTATAAAAAAGATAAATATTGATGAACAATACCAATACTCTGGAACTATATTTTTAAATTTATCATCACACCAATATTATAAGATAATACATCAAAATGATCTTGATAATTATATAAAAACAGAAGGTAATATTGGTGATGCTTTCAATTTTAAAGATAATGGTACTGTTCTGATAATAAAAAAAACCAATACTCTAATTGAAACACTAAAAAATAATAAATATCAGCCAGGTACATATCATTATAAAGTTGTTTTGCATGAAGTTGGTCATGCACTCGGGCTAAGCCATAGTTGGCAATACTTAGAATATAAAGATAAAAATCATGTATTAGCTTCATTGAAATATTCTGTTATGGGTTATGATATACCAACCTCAGAGCATGCTGATTTTGGTGGTCTTTATCCCATGACCTTTATGCTGCTAGATATATTATTATTGCAACAACTCTATGGCGAAAATATGACCACACGCCTTGAAAATAATATCTATGGATTTCATTCTAATACCGGACGTGTCGCTTACTCCTTAAAAAGCATAGAAGATAAATTAGTAAGTTGTATTTGGGATTCGGGGGGAATTGATACATTAGACTTTTCCCTATATACCGTTAATCAAGTTATTAACCTAAATGAAGGTAGCTTTTCAGATATTGGCGGGTTACGGAGTAATATCTCTATTGCCTACAAAACGATTATTGAAAATGCTATTGGTGGATCAGGTCATGATACTATCATAGGAAATAGTGCTAATAATGAACTTATAGGTGGTGATGGTAATGATACTATCAAGGGTGGTTTGGGTAATGATCACCTCTATGGTGGTATGGGTAATGATATTCTCTATGGTGATATAGGCAATGATTATCTCTATGGAGGTATAGGTGATGATATTCTCCATGGTGGTATGGGTAATGATATTCTCCATGGTAGTATGGGTAATGATTATCTCTATGGAAATAAAGGTAATGATAAACTCTTTGGTGGTGATGGAGATGATACCCTTGTTGATTATTATGGAAATAATACATTCATTGGCGGTAAAGGCAATGATCTATTATTTTCGATATCAAAAGCAGGACGAAATGAACTTCAAGGTGGTGAAGGGAATGATATATTTTATTGTGGATTAGGTACTAATCTATTATATGGTGAACAAGGAAATGATACTTTTAACTTCTTATGCTATAAAGGCGCTAAAAGTTATAATTTAATTTTTGATTTTAATACGAATGAAGACAAAATTATTTTTGTTGATCAAAATTATAAAAAAATCGATATATCAAAAATGAAACGAGTAGAACAATTATCAGGAAATGAAAATGAAATAGTTTTACATAATGATATTCATACAAATAAAACCACAATAACTATTTCAACAGCCAATAACGACCATCATTCGACTATCTTTATAAAACTTGAGGGTATATTAAGTTACAATGATCTTTTAGATATATAAAGATATTATTCTAATTAACAATAAGGATTATGATTATATTGTAGTCCTTTTTTATTTAGATGTTCTGTTTTTTAGCAGTATAAAAATAATACATTATGTTATTTTTATTTTGTTTATTATTCACCAATATTATTATTACTATAGAA
>NZ_CAWPAV010000127.1:0-26796 GCF_963885725.1 Proteus sp. G4380 | reverse complement strand
TATATAAAAAAAACCTATTTTATCTCATTTATCTTTTTTTATTCCAATTTAAACAATTGTCATTACTATAATTCACCATTCTAAATAGTAAGCAAATGGGATATTAAAAATGAAAAAACAACTATTATCAGCATTATTTATCAGTGGAATATTTTCTATTTCTACCGTTCAAGCACATGAAAATACCTCATTAGATAAAACAACAATTTCTGCAGGTTATGCACAAATAAAAATTGCCGGCCAATCAGGCATTATGCGCGGTGGTAATCTCTCTATACGTCAAGAATTCAATCAACAGCTAGGTATTATGGCAATTGCTACCTATGCGCAAAATGAATATGATTTAAATAAGCCTTTAAAACAATTAATAAAAGATGTTGATGCCCGCTATTATTCAGTGATGGCGGGGCCAACCCTACGCCTCAATGACTATATTAGTGTATATGGTGTGGCAGGTATGGCTCAAATCGAATTTAAAGGTTTAGATACTAGACAAGTACCTGAAAGTATAATCAAGAAAAATGCTTTTAGCTGGGGAGCCGGTGTTACCATTAACCCTATCGATATGCTTTCTGTTTCCGTTGGCTATGAAAACAGCCGTTATAAAATGAATAAATTAAGTGATAATAAATTAATTATTGATGGCTTTATTGCAAATATTGGTTATAGCTTCTAATTATTGATTTAATTAAATTATAAAAAAAGCCTCTGTCATTATCAATAACAGAGGCAAATTATTTCACAGACACACTCTGGGATATTTTTAAAATACGAGATAATATTATTAAATTAAATCTTGATAAGTACCTAATTGATATCCACGCTCAGCAATCGCTTGTTTTAACGATGATTGCGTCAACACCTCTAATTCCGTTAAACGTTGGAAACAGTAACCACTCGCACGTAAAGGATTATCAATAAAAGCAGGATGTGTCATCACTTCAAGTGATTGTTCACCACGTGCTTTAGCGTCATCCAGTGTCTTTAAAAACAAGGCTTGGCTGATTTCATCACCATAGAATTGACTATCAAAACCATCACTACTAATAACCCCTTGAGTATTAAGATTTTCTTTTTGTGCCAACAGTCTATCAACACGTATCGGTAATGCTTTTTGTTGTGCAAACTCTGCCACGATGGGGAAAATTTGTTTAAACATATGCACGTGATGATGGCTGTCTATATGGTCGGGGGGACAACCAAACAACTCAACAAAGCGCTGATATTGTGCATTAAGCTCCACTCGTATCTCATCTAAAGGTAACTGCTCTTGCTCTGCCATTTGCCATAGCCATTTACCTAACACCCCATTACGCGTTAAAGAAGGGATAGGAGACAGCGGCTGTCCCATAGTCAATGTAAAATGAAGCCCGACACCAAGATGAGGTAGCTCCTTGCATAATTGTGCAGCATGCTCAATACCTTCAGCATTCACCAACGCTGTCGTTGATGTCACTATGCCATGACGATGACATTCAACAATGCCATAATTTTGCCCTCTACTCAGCCCAAAATCATCGGCATTGACAATTAACAAATGTGCCATTCTGTCTCCTTTTTATGATTTATTGAGTCTAAATCACTTAGTTTGATGCTGCTAATTGTGCAATCGCATGAGCAAAATTAGGTAAGTGCGCTTTGTGTGCTAATAACATCTCACGAGTCAGTACTTCAGCATCTTTATCGGAAAGTACCAGCGGCGTTAAATTCATCGCAAGTAATGCATCATTAAACTCACCACTAATAGCCGCTTGACTGGCTGCGATCTCAAACCCTTTGATAGTATGAATAAGCCCCAGCACTTTTTCATCAAAATGGGTTAAACGTGGATGTGGTTTGGCTCCGTCTTTACCTAAAATAGCCGTCACTTCAATTGCCCAGTCTGCAGGGATATTATCAATATGACCGTGATGAGGAATATTGACGTAATGCTCCGCCTGTTTATCGTTATAAATCGCATTAATCACTTCACAAGCGGCATCAGAATAATAAGCCCCTCCACGTAATTCCAACTCTTTAGGTTTAATATTTAAATGTGGATCTTTATACAATTCAAACAGTTGTTTTTCGACTTGCTGAACAACCTTAGCCCTAGCACCACCTTTATAGTATTCCCCCATTTCAATGGCTAACATCTCTTTTTGTTTAAAGTAGTAGAGTAAATAAGAGCATGGCAACAGATTAAGAGAACGAATTAGCCCCTCACTAAAAGGTAAATCAAAAATATTTTTCACCGATCCTGCGGTTAACGTCCCCGAAGCAACTCCTTCTAATAATTCAGGGAAACGGGATTGACCGTTAACAATCACATCTTTAATAAACACCATATGATTTAAGCCAAACAGATCAATAGAAAGCGTATCTTGCTCCGTTAGCTTAAGCACATCAGTAATAAACATTTTCATACCGATAGGAATATTACAAACACCAATAAACTTCTTAAAATTGGTATGGCGATAAACCGCTTCCGTCACCATACCTGCAGGGTTAGTAAAGTTTATGATCCACGCATTAGGGCAAATTTCTTCAACATCTTTAATAATGTCAAAAATAACCGGAATAGTACGTAATCCTTTAAATAGCCCACCGGCACCATTGGTCTCTTGGCCTAAATAACCATGGCTTAACGGAATGGCTTCATCCAATTCTCTTGCTTTTAATTGACCAACTCGCAACTGTGTTGTGACGAAATCAGCCTCTTTTAATGCCTCACGACGATCAAGTGTTTTATAAATGGTTAAAGGGATACCCGCTTTTTTTATCATACGCTGGCAAAGCGCAAAAATAATATCCAGTTTTTCTTTGCCTTCTTCAACATCAACCAACCATAATTCCGTGATCGGCAATTCATGATAACGTTTAATAAATCCTTCTAATAATTCAGGTGTATAACTACTTCCTCCACCAATGGTGACCACTTTTAACTTATGACTCATAAAATACTCCCATACAGCACAATCATGCTGTTATTTGTCTATTAATGGCAAAATTAAGGCGTAAAAATCCCTAAAGAAAATAACGTTATTTTCTTCTTTCTCTCTCTATTTAATAAAAATCAATTGATATTATTGATTGCTTTTTACGCTTAATTATAAATTAGTTAGTCTCTTTAATACTGTATAAATTCTTTCTATAACTATTTGGTGTGAGCGATGTTATCTTCTTAAAAGTCTTAATAAATAAGCTCGGGCTACTATAACCTGCATCAAAAGCAATATCGGTAACGGAGTAATTCGTGATTTCTAATTGTTTTTTAGCAAAATTAATTCGAATATCATGAATAATTTGCATCGGCGTTTTATCATAATAACGGCGAGTTGCTCGAGTTAAATACTCTTGCGATTTTCCAGATAATTGCACCATATTTGCCAATGCATTCTCCCCAAATTGGCTTTTATCATGCATTCCATCAATGGCGTCTTTTAGCCATAAGGGAATATCATCTTCAATACCATCATCTCTATAATGTCGTAATCTATTCACCACATTAAAGGTGACAATTTCAATAAATTCATTAAATTCTGTATGTCTGAAATTTAATGAGCTAATCACGGATTCAATATAAGAAAGAAACTCATTTTTTAATGCATAAACTTGAGAAGCAATAAAATAAGCGGGCAATAAAGGAAGATAATGTTTATCAAAAAAAGCTTTGCTTATTCCTACATTTAAAATACGAGTTACACCAAAGTCATAAAAACTTTGATGATGCGAGCCAATAGGAATAAAGACAAAATCACCACGCTCTAATAACACCTTTTTACCGTTAATTTCTTGATAATAGCGCCCTGTTAAAACAATAGTAAATTCATAATAATCATGCTGATGCAACCCACTGACGCTTTCTGTTTTGTTATAAATAAACACATGAAAATTCTTACCATTAAATAATTGGTTTTCATATACCATGCGTATTTCAGCTTGCGCTTTTAATGAGTGCATCATCATTCGCCTTACTTTATTTTTTCATGTAACTCGATAAGCTCTGTGACAAGCTCTCTGGCTAACATAGATGTCATTAAATGATCTTGAGCATGCACCAGTACCAAGCTCACTTTCGTTTTACCCAATCCTTGATCATCACCAATTAAGCGGGTCTGTATTTTATGAGCTTCATTTAATGCTGCTCGAGATTGTTCCATCATTTTCTTGGCTTGTGCAAAATCACCTTGCTTCGCTTTTTTTAACGCTGCATAAGCGATACTTCGTGCTTGCCCTGAATTAATAATTAACCCCATGATAATTTCTTCAAATTCATCATCTGTCGCTGAGCTATCAACGCAATTCTCAATATCTAACATCATTCCCCCTCTTTGGTGCTTAGCTGTGCAAAATAAGCACTGCACAGCCATTGTCTATTCGTTAAAATTTCAATGCATTAGCAATATCTTCTTCACTTTCTTCTTTATCAATTTCGGTTTGTGCTTTATTAGAAATAATCACAAAAGGCAGATAAATCAGTGTTGCAACGGCTAAGTTAAAGAGTGCTAATAACAGTGCGGCAATACTGCCATTGGTATTAAAAAATGCCCCTAACCCTGTTGGCATCGTCCAAGGTGCAATATTTGTGACCGGCGGAATAATCCCAAGGTAATAAGCGGTTACGGTAATAGCAGCAAGGATTGGCTGAATAAGAATAAAAGGAATAAACATCACTGGATTCATAATCACAGGTAAACCAAAAATAATAGGTTCATTAATTTGGAATAGACCCGCAGGTAATGCTAACTTCGCCACTTGACGGTGATCTGCTCGACGCGATGCAATAAAGATAGCTAATATCAGACCTAACGTCGCCCCTGTTCCTCCTAAGAAGATAAACGAATCTAGCATCGGTTTTGCCCAAAGATGGAACGTTTTGCCTGCTGCAAGTGCCGCTTCAACTGAACCATACTCGGTATAAATAGAGACGTTTTCTAATGCCCAAGGTGTCATAATACCGCTATCAAGTGCCGCCAACGCCAATGAACCATGAATACCAAAGAACCACAGCAAAGAGGTAAAAATAACGTAAGCCCACCCGACAACCGATCCTAACGAAGCCAATGGCGTTGAAATAGAATCTAAAATGATTTGATGGAAATGTGTACCGTAATGCGCTAATCCCCAAGAGATAATTCCCATAATTGATAAAATAATAAAACCAGGAATTAAGGCAGAAAAAGAGCGCGAAACGGAGGCAGGTACACTATCGGGCAAACGGATAACCCAATTACGACGCACTATAAAGGTAAACATTTCGGCAACCACAAGGCCAATAATAATCCCTGAGATAATATTGGCACCTCCTAACCAGTTCGCCCCCACAGCATAAGCGCCACCAGCGTCATAAGGTGTTACCGTCATAAAGGCGGCGATAGAAAGTAATCCCGCCGCAATAGGGTCGACTTTTCTCTCTTCCGCCAACGCCATACCAATAAAGAACGGCGCCATCAATGACATTATTCCCAACGTACCGTTATAGACATTACCACCTATGGCTTTGAAACCATTAAGTGTTTCAATTGTTGAGGCATCTAAACGAATACCAAGAGAGTAAAAAAAGGAGCCCTCACCAAAACTGAGAAAAACATTATTGATAAGTACAAACATTGCCCCGGCAAGTGTTAATGGCATTAAACGGATAAAACCATTTTTTATCGCATTAACATGAGGTTGCTTTCCAATTTTAACCGCAAAAGGAAGGAGTACCTTTTCAAGTGAACCAATGACTTTACTCATAGAAAAATACCCTTAAAATGCCGCTAATTGCTCGGCTAGCTGAAAAATTCACTCTTTGACTGGAATAAATAAAAATAACAATAAAAAAATTAATTAGTTGTTGCTGATGCTTTCTTAATGGCGGCTACTGCTGCTTTTAATACACCTAATCCATCCACTTTCCCATATAACAATGAATCAATGACTTCGACAGGTTTATTGGGTAATAATTTTTGAATATCAGCGAGCATCCAACCAATTTGTGGCCCCAATAAAACGACATCCGCTTCTTGGCCTTTTTGCTCTGCTAATGTTTCTGGAAAAGCTTCAATAATAACGGGTACATCATATTTTTCTGCTTGTGCACGCATTTTTGTCACTAACAGAGATGTTGACATGCCAGCAGAACAAAATAGATAAATATATTTCTTTTGCATAAAACCCTCTCAAATTGGCCACACTCTGCCCTAGAGATAATGCTACTTTCTCATGTGCATTGATTAAGATGTCAGTACAGAATTAAAGTAAAATTTAGCAATTAAGATTGTTTCTGATTGAATAAAGTATACGCAATGATACTCACTAACGATATTTTTTACTGACATATAATTGTCTCTGATTGACCTAGTGTATTGACCCTCTTCACAAATTAAGCAAAAAATCTTTAGCATTGTTTCGCGTTACAAAATTTGTCCATTCTTCTCTTCACATGATCTGATGCAAAGATTCAGCACAATAATATAAGTTAATCCTTTATTATTGTGAGAATGTGAATTAGTATCATTACTCTTTAGTTTTTTGGTATAATCATTGTTTCCTTTGTGAAGCTCATTATTAGGTCACAGCTAGTAAACTGTGCTATTTCATATCGCAACAATATGGGAAAGAGAATGTTTAAAAAATCATTAAGCCCACTGTTCTTATTGCTGTCTTCTCTGGTTATCGCAGGTTGTGATAACGCACAAGATACCTCAACAACGCAATCCACAGAGAAACAAACTCTCACTATCGAACATGCTCAAGGCACCACTGAGATCCCTGCTCACCCACAAAAAGTGGTTGTGATGAACATGGAAACACTTGATATTGTTGATGCTCTTGGCGTACCTGTTGTTGGCCTACCACAAACAAACGTCCACTTACCTAAATTTCTAGAGAAATACACCAACGAAAATGAGTACATCAACGAAGGTGGCCTGTTTGAACCAAACTACGAAAAACTCAGTACTACTGCCCCTGATCTGATTTTAACGGGTAGTCGTGCTCGCGATGCATATGCCAAATTAAGTGAAATCGCACCATCCATTTCTATGGATATCGACAGCACACGCTTTATTGACAGTCTCACTGAGCGTACAACGACTTTAGGTCAAATTTTTGGTAAAGAAGAACAAGCTAAAAAATTATTAGCTGACTTCAATAGCAAAATTGATACGGTAAAAGCAAAAACCCCAGATGCGGGCAAAGCAATGGTCGTATTAGTCAGTGGCGGTAAAATTTCCGCTTATGGCCCAGGCTCTCGCTTTGGTTTTATCTACGATGTATTGGGCTTTGAACCTGCATATACTTTCGATAGCCCAGGCTCTCACGGTAATATTGTTAACTCAGAACTACTGCTAAAACTTAATCCAGACTGGATGTTTGTCATTGACCGTGATGCAGCAATTGGTCGTGAAGATTCACAACCTGCAAAACAAGTGCTTGATAATGCCCTAGTTAGAAAGGTTAATGCATGGAATAAAGACCAAATTATCTATCTTGATGCCAGCTCGATTTATATCTCAGGTGGGATACAAACTTACTCTCGCTTAATGGATACAATTAATCAGGCGTTGGATCAAAAAAAATAAAGTAACTGAATGAAAACGTTCCATTTATCATTGGGGATAGGACTTATCGCTATCCTCTCAATGATCAGTCTATTTATCGGCGCAGGAGATATCACTCCTGCTTCGCTTTTTACTGATCCCGATATGCGCGATATCTTCTTTATTAGTCGCGTACCAAGAACCCTGTCATTATTACTTGCTGGGGGCGCAATTAGTGTTGCTGGTTTAATCATGCAACTGCTCACGCAAAACCGCTTTGTTGAGCCTTCTCTTGCAGGTACAACACAATCAGCCAGTCTCGGTTTATTAGTCGTGATGTTGCTTTTCCCCGCGGCAGGCATTTTCACCAAAATGATGGTAGCCACTGTTTTTGCACTTTTAGGCACTGTGTTATTTATGTTGTTGCTACAGAGAATTGCCTTAAAGACCGCATTAATCGTGCCACTTGTCGGTATTATGCTAAGTGCAGTGATAGGTGCTCTAACCATCTTTCTTGCCGTCTATTTTGATTTACTACAATCACTAGATGCGTGGACTAGCGGAGACTTCTCCAGTGTCTTACAAGGTCGTTATGAGCTGCTATGGCTTGTCGGTGCCCTTGCATTAATGGCGTGTTGGGTCGCGGATAGCTTTACCGTGGCAGGTATGGGACGTGAATTTTCCATCAACGTTGGACTTAACTATCGTAAAGTGATGATTATCGGTTTATCTATTATCGCTTTAATTAGTGGTGTGGTGGTGTCTGTTGTTGGTGCTCTACCTTTCCTTGGTTTGATCGTGCCAAATTTAGTTAGCCTAGTGATGGGAGATAATATTCGCAAAACCATCCCGTGGGTATGCTTAAGCGGTGGAGCCATTGTTTTACTCTGTGATGTGATTGGTCGCCTGATCCGTTATCCATTTGAGATCCCCGCAAGTGTCATTTTAGGGGCGGTAGGTGCTGTGATCTTCCTTTTCTTACTACTGAAGCAGCAACGTTATGCAAAAAGTTAATTCATCCATGATTAGCAAATATACTGGCGCTGTTCAACCTAAGAAAGTGCGCCTCTCACCTATGGCGCGTATTTGGCTCTTACTTGGCGTCTCATTATTAGCCATTGTGCTGTTTATGACGATCAACCTAAACGGTAATATCTCTTATATTCTGACACACCGCGCTTATATTATTCTGACGATGATCATCGTCGCCTTTGCGGCAGGCGTTTCTACTATACTGTTTCAGACTATCGCCAATAACCGCATTCTTACTCCTTCATTAATGGGCTTAGAAGCTCTGTTTGTATTGCTACAAACGCTCTTTATCTTTTTTGAAGGGGATATGCCTGCCTCTTGGATGGCCAATCTGACGAAGTTCTTTTTAGAGTCGGCCTTATTAGTGTTATTTTCGGTGGTTCTATATCGTTGGCTATTTAGTTCAGTGCGCTTTAATATCAATTTAGTCCTTATGATTGGTATTATTTTAGGCACCCTATTTCGTAGCAGTGCAACGCTATTACAACGCCTAATGGACCCAAATGAGTTTTCTGTCTTACAAAGCCGTATGTTTGCGACATTTACTCGAGCCACTCCTGATCTTATCTTATGTGCATTAGCCATTATTGTCGTCGTCGGCGTATTACTTTGGCGTATGCGTTATAGTTTTGATGTGATGGCCTTAGGTCAGGCGAATGCGATTAATCTTGGTATTAATTATCGTAAGCAAACGACTTATATTCTATTACTTATCTCTGTTCTGGTTGCGGTATCAACAGCATTAGTAGGGCCGTTGACATTTTTAGGCTTAATTGTTGCTAATCTGGCTTATCATATTAGTGGTAGCAGTCAGCACCGCTTTTTAATGCCTGTGGCATTCTTATTAGGCACTATCGCACTGATTGGCGGACAATTGATTTTAGAGTATGGCTTAAAAATGACAGGTACTCTCTCTGTTGTGATTGAGTTTATTGGTGGTATGTTCTTTATTTATTTGGTATTAAGAAGACTTTAATATGATTGAAATCAGTAAGATATCAAAACGTTATCAAGACACAACAGTGCTCGATAATATTACAACAACCATTCAACGTGGCGGTATTACTTCAATCATCGGACCCAATGGTGCGGGTAAATCCACCTTACTTTCTGTAATAGGCCGTCTACTGATGCCAGAAAGCGGTATGGTCAGTGTGAATGGCATGGATGTTGCGGCCACAGAGAGTGATGTATTAGCCAAAAACCTTTCCATACTACGCCAAGAAAATCAGTTTGTGAGTCGCTTAACTGTTGAAGAGTTAGTCGGTTTTGGTCGCTACCCTTATAGTAAAGGACGCTTAACGCTAGAAGATAAGAAAGTGATTGATGAATCACTCGATTTTCTTAATTTGACTGAATTTCGTCACCGTTATCTTGATGAATTATCCGGTGGGCAACGCCAGCGTACTTATGTTGCAATGGTATTATGTCAAGATACTGAATACGTGATGCTTGATGAACCGCTTAACAATCTTGATATGAAACACGCGGTCATTATGATGAAATTACTGCGTAAAGCCGCCGATGAGCTAGGAAAAACCATTATCATCGTCATTCATGATATCAATTTCGCCTCTGTGTATTCCGACTATATTTTAGCTATGCGCAACGGGCAACTTTACTATCATGGCTCACCTAAAGAGATCATGAAATCCGATATTATCGAAGATATTTTCGATACTCCCGTCGACGTTAAAGAGTTGGATGATAAGCTTATCGCGATGTATTACTAGTTTTTGCTAATTGAAAACAAGCCTACTATTTATTAACTTTAGTAGGCTTTAAACAGTAAAAATTCAATAGATCAATAAATAAAATCTTCTCGACTCGGTGTAAAAATATCTAGTAATACACCTTCTGATAAACTCTTACAATAATGATATTTTCCCGAAGCAATATACACAGAGTCTCCTTTATTTAATATCCTACTTTCATTTTCGATATAATATTCAAAACGACCTGATAAAATATAAACCATTTGTTCATGAGGATGAGTATGTTTTTTACCTTCAATATCCTTATCAAAAAAAACTTTAACAACCATCATATTTTTACTTCTTGATAATATTTTTCTTGTTATGCCTAATTCAACTTTTTCTATTTCAATTTCTTTATCTAAAAAAAATGACATATTAATTTCTTTTTTATTTTATTATTCATAAGAGGTCTCTTAATTTAAAACCAAGAGAACCTCTCCTAAATAATCAATGGATAATATATAAATAATGGATATAACTTTGATGTATATATTTGATGTATATAAAAGTATATAATGAAATGAAATTAATTTATCTGATTATTTTGTACCTCTATTTCATTTGCTGTAATAGGCTTAATATCACGCAACATCACTAAATAAATAAGTGCCCCTACCGCACATGCAATACCCGATACTATTAATGCCCACATAAAAGAGCCTGTTGCACCAATAATATAACCTGTCACTATTGGCCCCAATATACCACCGCAGTTTGAAACTGCACTTTGCATTCCACCTAATACAGACGTCATATTTCTAGGTGCAACATCACCGGGTAAAGACCATATTGCTGAAGCAGCAAAAGCTAATGCAGCATAGGATAAGCAAAGTAAGAACATCATTACTGACGTTGACTCCACCAGTCCTGAGAATGCAATACTGGTTGCCACCAACATCCCCCCAACAATCGGAACTTTTCGAGCTATATTGATATTATTGTATTTAATAAAAAGATAATCTGTTGTAAATCCACCTAGCCATTGACCCGCAATACCACATAAAGGTGGTAACATAGCAGCAAACCCCATTTCTTCTAAACTCATCCCTCTTTCCATCATTAAATAAGCAGGGAACCATGTAATAAAGAAATAGATAGCGTAATCGAGCAAGAAAAAGCCCATACACATTGCTTGAACATTACGATAACGAAATAGTTCATACCATTTCATTGGTTGAATATTATCGATACCTTCTTTTTTAATTTGCCCATCACGAATATATTTTAATTCGGCTTCACTGACTTTTGGATGTTGTTCCGGATCATGATAAATTTTTAACCATGCAATGACCCATAAAAATCCTAATGCGCCACAAAAAATAAATGCAGATTCCCATCCCCATTTAGCGATGATCCAGACAACTAAAGGCATCGCAAAAGCAGTACCAAATTTCGATCCACTGTCAAATAGTGCTGTGATCCTTCCTCTTTCTCTATCAGGAAACCATTTAGCTGTTATACCACTGTTACAAGGATAAGCACCTGCTTCCCCCATTCCCATCAAAATACGAGTAGATATAAAACTGAATGGTGTTTTAGCTAACGCTGTAGCCGCCGTAGCCATAGACCACCATAGTACAGCACCTGCAAGGGTTTTTCTTTGCCCAAATCGGTCAGCGATAAAACCTGCTGGTATTTGACATAATGCATAACTAAGAAAGAATGCAGACATTATCCAGCCCATTGCTTCAGGAGAAATTTGTAGCTCTTCTGATAGCGTAGGTGCAGCTGCTGACATAACCGTTCTATCAAGATAATTAATTGCAATAGCAAGCGTCATTAATATTGCAATAGAAAACCTGACTTTTGTTCTTTTTTGATTATTTATCATGGTATTCCCTTTTTAAAAAAGGTGTAGGGCTGTTAGTAAAAAATAAAACTAACAAGAGGTTTTTAATTAATTATTTAAATAACCTTTCTGGATTGATGGTATATTTTTTTAGTTTCTCAATATCTAATTCGATCCCTAGTCCTGGTTTTTGTGGAATATCCAAATAACCTTCAGCATCAACACTAAATGGCGTAGTCGTAATACCATCGATATATTGGCTCCCGCCAATAAACTCGACAAAATCAACATTAGGTAGTGCTGCTGCCATTTGTAGATCAGCGGCTAACCCCATGGCGGTATTCCAACCATGACCTACATATTTAACGCCAAAATCATCAGCCATCCATGCGATACGGCGTTGCTCTGAAATCCCGCCCACTTTAGTCACATCGGGTTGGACAACATCGAATGCACCTTGAGAAAGCCACGGTAAAAAAGACTGACGACGAGTGAGGACTTCACCACCCGCGATAGGAACAGGACTTTCTTTGCGTAGCACTTTAAAATCTTCAATGTCATCAGGTCGTAGTGCTTCCTCAAACCAGCCAACATCATATTCACTTAACATGTTTGCGGTATTAATTGCCCATTTAAGTCCATTCTTCCAATATGCATCGCTCGCACCAGCATCAACCAATAAATGTGCCTCTTTCCCTGCGGCATCTCGTGCTGCGGCAATAATATTTCTGTCTAGTGATTTATCATTGGTTCGTCCAAAAGGCCCCCAACCTATTTTGAAAGCTTTAAATCCTATTTTTTTATAATGGCTGATCACATCAAACATGGTATCTGGCTCTTCCATTAAAAGAGAACAATAAGGTTGGATCTTCGCGCGGTAATTACCGCCAAGCAGTGTACTTACCGGTAATCCACTGGCCTTACCTAAAATATCCCAAAGTGCAATATCAATGCCGCTAATGGTATGTGTTAACGTTCCCCCTCGTCCCATCCAGAAAGTATGTTGGCGAAGTTTTTCAGAAACACGTTCAGGCTCTAATGCGTTCTCACCAATACAAAGAGGAAGTAATACCGATAATCCCGCTTCAGCGAGGCGTCCATCAGTAAAAACACTACCATAGCCGGTTATTCCCGCATCCGTATGGACAGCAATAATGGCGTGAATAGAGTCTTCCGGCTTAATTTCATTGGACCATCCGCCTTTTGGGCTTTCACCAAATAATGGCACAGCCACAATTTCAGTAATTTTGATTGTACTCAGAGGTAAGTTCATTTCTTTTTCCCTATATTGCCTACAATTTACCCACCGAATTAAAGCACATAGTATGATTGTATACAATATTACAATATTGAGTTCTGACAAATAAGGCCCATTTACACGCACTAAAAATAGGAGGTAGTTCACAAAATACGAAATAGATTATGAATAAAAGAACAGAAAAAATATTTTTATAACAAAGAGTTAAATCATGTTTAGAAAGATAAATAAATTCATTAAACTCTTTTTTTATTTATGTATAATGATTTTGACAACGGTATCTTCATTTCACTACAGAGCAAATAACCACAGATGAGTCATTCAACAAAAGAAAATTACTGGCAACCCGTCAAAGTAAAAACAATCGCTGACGATGTAGTGGACTCCATCGTAGAGGCAGCTACACGGGGCTTTATTCTTCCTGGTGATAGAATTGTTGAAAAAGAAATTGCTGAAAAAATGCAAGTAAGCCGTATGCCTGTCCGTGAAGCATTACGTGTTTTAGAAAGTCAGGGCATAGTCGTTAGTGAGCCTTTTAAAGGTATACGTTTAGCACCCGTTTCAGAGCAACGCCTTAATGAATTGATTGATGTCAGAGTTGTACTTGAGTTATATGCGATTAGAACTTTAATTAACCAAAAAGGACACTTAGTCGCAGAGAATATTGATTTATTTAAGCAAAAAATTGAGCAAATGAAAAAAGCGGCACTACTAAAAGACAATTACCTTTTTTCGCTTAGTGATGTCGATTTTCACCGTACTATCTGTATTCTTAGTGGTAACATTACCTTAACGTCACTTTGGGAAAATGTCGCGAAGCAGCTCACCATTGTCATTGGTATCTCAACCTTGGGCAAACCAATGGAAGAAATTATTCATGAACATGAAATATTGCTCGATAAAATTATCATCGGTGATTTACCCCAATTAGAAAAAGAATTTGAAGAACATATTTGCGCACAAACCAAACGTGTCGATTTTTCAACGATCATTGATAATAAAAGAAAAAACGATAAAACACGCTAATCTATAATCAACAAAAACACCGTCACATCATACTGATGTGATGGTGTTTTTCTATTACATTTCCTATTTTATTCGCCCTTATTCTCAACACTCTTCTGTCATTTCTATTTTAGGTATTAATAAAAATTCTATTTACAGAGTGTATTATTTGACTTCATAATACATTGTATTATTGTATACAATATACAATCAGCTTATTTTTAATACAAAGAAATTAATCACCATGGGTTTGATATATCGTTATAGATAGGTAACCATATGATCAACAAAAAGAAAGTTATTTTTATTACTGGTGCAGGAGCAGGTATCGGAGAAGCTATTGCTTTACATCAGGCAAAACTGGGCCATGCCGTTGTTATTTCTGATGTTCATTTTGAAGCCGCTGAAAAAGTCAAACATAAAGCCATTGCACAAGGTGCCGAAAATATTATTGCACTCCATTGTGATATCTCTCAAGAGCACAGTATTATTGATGCGTTTAATCAATGCATTAGCCATTTTAATAGCATTCCTACTGGTATCGTTGCAAACGCAGGCATTGAAATTACCAAAATGGCGCATGAAACATCGTTAGCTGAATGGGAAAAGGTAATTAAAACCAATCTAACAGGGACATTCTTAACCTGCCGAGAAGCAATAAAGCATCTAATACATAACAATACCGCGGGTTCATTAGTTTGTATTGGATCACCAAGTGCAGCTGTCGGATTTGCAGGTGGTTCTAACAGTGCCTACGGCGCAAGTAAAGGTGGTATTAATGCGCTCGTTAAAGCTTTAGCAATTGATTACGCCTCCCACCATATTCGTGTTAATGCCGTTATTCCCGGTGCGACAAATACTGAACTATTAAAAGTCACCACCAATAACACAACTCATTGCGACCTTGAACAACGTATTAAAACACAGATCCCAGTTCAGCGTTTAGCCGAGCCAGAAGAAATTGCCCAGGCGACAAGTTGGTTATTAAGTGAACATGCCAGTTATATTACAGGCTCAAATTTGTATGTGGATGGAGGACTAACGGCGAGGGGTGCGAATGATTTTTAACACAGAGAATAAATAAATTAAACTCACTTTAGCTAGTGTCCAAAAAGGAAAAAACATGAAGCGCATTGCGTTTATTGGTGAATGTACGATTGAGCTTAACGGTTCACCCTTTGGCGAAATGATACAAACATTTGGTGGAGACGTACTCAACAGCGCACTTTATTTAAGTCGCGCTCTTTCTTGTCAACAAAGCAATCAGCTAGAAGTATTCTTTATTTCTGCCATCGGACATGATCCTATAAGTAAAGGAATGTGTGAACGCTGGCAACAAGAGCAAATAAACTGCCAATGGGTATTAGAAGATAAAAAATATCATTCAGGTATTTATCTTATACAAACTGACAGCAATGGTGAGCGTACTTTCCTTTATTGGCGCAATAATTCTGCAGCTAGCCATTTATTTCAACACCCTAATTTCCCTTTACTGGCAAATGCATTAGATGAATTCGATGCTATTTATCTTAGTGGTATCACCTTAGCCATTTATAGTGATAATGATAAAACACAACTTATTAACTTAATTACTCACTTAGCCAAGCTAGGCAAAGAAATTATTTTTGATAGTAATTACCGTCCCCATCTTTGGGAGGATCATCAGACAGCAAAATATTGGTATCAACAATTACTACCTTTTATTAGCTTAGCGCTAGTTACTGATGATGATGAACAAAAGCTATGGAATGACACATCCATTAATATGACTATACAACGGCTTCACCATACAGGAATAAAACATATCGTTGTTAAATCTGGTAAAGATGGTTGTTATTGTTCAGGTTTCCAACCTGACATATTAAAAGTCGCTGCCACAAAAGTGGAGCATGTTATTGATACAACCTCTGCTGGCGACGCCTTTAACGCAGGATTTTTAGCAGGTTATTTAAATCACCTTCCCATTCAGCAAGCCGCTGAAATGGGTCATTTATTAGCAGGCAGAGTGATCCAACATAAAGGGGCAATTATTCCCAAAGAATATACTCAGCCTATTACCATGACATTTTTTAATAATGAGAAATAATGATGAAAAAAATAATTGATAGGCTACGCCAATTAAAAATTGTCCCCGTTATTTCAGTCTCCCAAGCTGAAGATATTATTCCGCTGGGTGAAGCTCTATATCAAAATGGATTATCTGTTGCTGAAATTACTTTTCGTTCTCCGGCTGCAACAGAAGCAATTTCTTTATTAAAAAAACATATTCCATCAATGTTAGTTGGTGCTGGTACAGTATTAACTAAAGATCAAGCTTACGTGGCAAAACAAGCTGGCGCTGAGTTTATTGTTGCTCCGGGACTCAACCCTACAACAGTAAACTATTGCAATGAAATTAATATTCCTATCATTCCTGGAATTAATAATCCATCTTCAATTGAGTTAGCCTTAGCGCTTGGCATCGATTTTGTTAAGTTCTTTCCCGCCGAAGCCTCTGGTGGTATTGCAATGCTAAAAGCATTGTTAGCACCTTATCATCATCTTCATATTATGCCGACAGGAGGTATTGGATTAGATAATATTCGCGATTACCTCGACATCAAACAAGTCGTCGCATGTGGTGGATCATGGATGGTAAAAGAAGAATTTATACAACAAAAAGCGTGGCATAAAATAGGCCAATTAACAGCAGAAGCCGTTAATTTTGTTAATACCTAAACAGCATTAAAAAAGCATATTGCTTACAAGAAACAATATGCTTTTTATTCATTTAGTTTCGGCATTAATGAGTTCAGAATCAATATCGCTAAAAATCTCTTCCCACTCATTATCATCAATATCCATTAAACCAAAATACCGTAGCAAGAAAGCCCCCTCGGTGGCTAAAAAAGCCAGTCTCGCCCGTTTCCCCTCTACTGTTGTGGTATCGACACCCGCTAATCTTTGCTGATACCACGCTTTAGTACTTTGCAAATATTCTGGCGTTTGCAGTAACGCAGCCATTAAGCTGGCTCCTTTGGCAAAAGAGAGCTTATCGTGATCATGAGTTGCATGAATATGTGCTCTAACGCGATTATTGGCTGAGTTATCATTGGCAACCACCTGATTAAATCGCGCTTCATATCCTCCTTCCCAATGTTCAAACATGGCATCAATCATCGCTTCTTTACTATTAAAGCAATATTGGACACCACCTTTAGAAATCCCCATTTTTTTGGCCACCGTATCGATAGTCAGAGCGGCAGCCCCTTGCTCCATCACGATGTCAAAAATAGCCTCAAGTAACTTTTCTCTATCAATCGTTCTTTGGCGTCCCATTTAAAAAAACCTCTTTTCAATACGACCGTATGGATTTAAAATTATTATTCCTAGCTAAATATAACACCTAAGATAACCACTGAGACTTTATATGATAAAAGATTATAAGCGTTGGATAGTCTTACTTTTAGTATCAAGTATGCTGTTTCTAATTGTTGTTGATGTTACCGTACTTTATACCGCACTACCGCGTTTAACTCATGATCTCAATGCGAGCGCCTCAGAAAAACTATGGATCATGAATGCCTATCCGCTGATTGTCGCAGGGCTGTTGCCAGCAGCAGGTATGCTTACCGATAGAATAGGCCATAAGACGTTATTTATTAGCGGATTACCCCTTTTTGCCATCGCCTCATTATGCGCGGCTTATTCCCCTAGCGCCACCAGCTTAATTATTTCTCGTGGTTTCTTGGCCGTCGGTGCTGCTATGAGCATGCCTGCAACGTTGTCTATTGTGAGACAAGTATTTACTCATCCACAAGAGCGTGCCGTCGCCATCGGTATTTGGTCTGCTGTTGCTTCTGGTGGCGCGGCATTAGGGCCTTTAATTGGTGGGTTGCTATTAAACCATTTCTGGTGGGGCTCAGTCTTTTTGATCAATGTCCCTATTGTACTACTTGTGCTTCCTTTCTCGATTTGGTTAATTCCTCACTTTTCGGGACAACGGCAGCATAAAATTGATTATTTAAGCTCAATACTTATTTTGATTGGCTTAGTCAGCGCTATTTATACCTTAAAAGAGATAGGTAAAGCTTATACACAATGGAATGAAGTGATCATCGCCACCCTTATTGCCATTATTTTTCTCACACTATTTGCGCGACGCCAACGTCGTCAAACGCATCCAATGATTGATTTTAGCCTATTTAAAAAGCGCTATTTCAGTGTCGGTGTGGCAATGTCGACTCTTTCTATGGTGATCATTGTAGGTATTGAATTTCTGTTAAGCCAACGCTTACAGTTAGTCGCCGGCTTTACACCACTGAATGCAGCTTTAGTGATTTTACCTATCCCTATCGGCTCAGTATTAGCCTCTCCTTTGGCCGGGTTTTGGCTAGCGCGTTTAGGTGCAGTGCGCTTAATTATTATCGGATTCGCCCTAACATTAATGGGTAACTTATGGTTAATTGCCATTTCAAACTCACCGATAATGCTAATGGGTAGCCTCTTTTTGATTGGCTTTGGTTTAGGCATTATTTTTACCACCGCATCGACCTCTATTATGCTAAGTGTCGACGATAAACAAGCAGGTATGGCCGCTTCTATTGAAGATATCGCCTATGAGTTGGGTAGCGTGATTGGCGTGACCTTTATGGGGAGTTTAATGAGCACCCTCTATACCTTAAAACTAACTTTACCGGACACGCTTAACGTCAATAGTGTCGTTTATGATAGTTTAGATGAAGCACTTATTGTCGCTGAAAAGCTTCCCGAAGCAGCGGCGACCCTCTTAATCGCACAGGCTAATAGTGCGTTTGAATATGCCTTTTCTATCGTTCTGATCGCCACAGCCATTGTGACTACAATAAGCTTAATTGCACTCCCTTATTGCTTGCGTAATGCGGTAAGAGAAAACAAGCCCAGCCACTAATTCAAGCTCATAGAAAACGCGCCGTTATGGCGCGTTTCTCACAAAATCAGAAGGTGATTGTCCCATCTGCTTTTTAAACATAGTAGAAAAAGAGCTAGCACTGTTATAGCCCAAATCAAAAGCCACAGCGGTAATGCTATGCCCTGATAAAATTTGCGTGAGTGAGTTTAAAAGACAGACTTGCTGACGCCATTGTGAAAATGCCATTCCCGTCTGTTGGCGGAAAAAACGGCTAAACGAGCGTTCACTTTTATGTAATTTCTCGGCCCACTGCTGAGGTAGAGCGTCAATTTTTGGCTGACGAATAAAATCGCGACATAATTTAGCTAATTTACTGTCCTGTGGAATAGGAACAAAGAAAGGCAAAGGTTCGGCTTTAGCTAACTCATATAAGATAAGTTGCATTAAAATACCATCGCGCCCTTTTTTATCATATTGCGCAGGCACATCAACGGCTTCAAGAAGTAATTGACGTAAAAGCGGTGACACTCTTAACACTTCACACTGTTGACTCTGGCGAGGAGCAGCCGCTGGCTCAATATATAAACTTCTGGTACTCACATCTAACATGCGTGTTTCATGCCCCGTCTGAGGAGGGATCCACACACCACAAGAGGGAGGGATAACCCATTCCCCATCATTTGTGCTCACTTCAATCAATCCGGTAGCGGGATATAAAAATTGCGCTCGTCGATGTCGATGCGTTTCTAATAGCGTATTAGGCAGATAATCTGTACCCAGCGCAATCACATCTCTCTCAAGGAGATCAACACTTTCTAACGGCACATTTCTCACATTAAACCTACTTTTTTATCTTTCTTGCTGATGAGCAAATCTGGTCACTATCACATTGCAAGATGGCGAATTAACCCCTTTCGCTATTTAGCCACCCTATCCCGTTAACAGCTATAAAACTTATTATTAACACTGTCAATAAATAGGCCGAAATTCTAATGTCATTGTCTGATCTTGGCATGTTGGGAAGGGATTAATCCTCTACTATCCCTCTTGCAGAGGTTGTTTCAGGCGCTCTGCAACGCGGTATGCATTCAATAATAATGCAGCGGAAACCAGATATCCCCATATCAATAGTCTAGAAAACGCATACACATCTTTATATCAAGTATCGGGTAAATTGGCTTCCGCTTATTATGTCTAAGGTAGCATTTATATGAGCAATCAGTCCGATCATCATAGTATTAAGCCAATTTCCGGTGATATAAGTCGTCGCCATTTTATTCAAGCGAGTTCGGCATTAGTCACACTGCCCTTTTTTTCCTCCAACACGATGGCGGCAACACAAGATCATGCAATAGCTGAAAAAACGATTGACGCCAAAGAGAATGAGCGTGTTGTCTCTACCTGTAGTAGTTTTGACTGTGGCGGAAAATGTGATATTCGCGCGCACGTTAAAGATGGCAAAGTGACACGTATTAGCACTCGACCTGACGCCGATTTAGATGAAGAGATGCCTATCATGCGAGCCTGTGTACGGGGTCGTGGTTATCGTAAATTTGTCTATCATCCTGATCGATTAAAATATCCTATGAAGCGAGTAGGTAAGCGTGGTGAAGGTCGATTTGAGCGCATCACTTGGGAAGAAGCTACGACGCTTATTGCACAAAATATGCAACGCATTACCAAGCAATATGGCCCTGCCTCACGTTTTGTCAGTTTAAGCACTGGGGTGACTGGTGGCATTTTTTCTGGTGCTAATATGCTACGCCGTCTGTTTAACCTAACCGGCGGCTTTCTGGAGAATTATCACTCCGTGAGTAATGGTAACACCCTTGCCGTTACCCCTTATACTTACGGTACAGCCGCTAGCGGAAGTACATTAGATACATTAGCAAATACCCCTTTAGTTATTCTATGGGGACATAATCCTAATGAAACTATTTTTGGGCATTCCAATCATTACTTCCAAAAAATGAAAAAAAACGGCACTAAATTTATTGTCGTTGATCCACGTTATTCCGATACTGCCTCTTCTTTAGCTGACCAGTGGATCCCGCTGTTACCGACCACTGATAACGCGATGATGGATGCCATGATGTATGTCATTGTCAGTGAAAACCTGCATGATCAGGCCTTTATCGACAAATACACCCTTGGTTTCGATGAGCATCAGATGCCAGAAGGCGTTGGTGAAAATGAGTCTTTAGTTGCCTATTTAATGGGGAAAAAAGACGGGATCAAGAAAACCCCTGAATGGGCGGAGCCTATCACTAAAGTACCCGCAGATACTATTCGTCAATTAGCCCGTGAATATGCTTCTACAAAACCGGCAGCATTAATCCAAGGTTGGGGACCACAACGTCATATTTGTGGTGAACGGACGGCACGCGGTGCGACACTGTTAGCGACTATTACCGGCAACGTTGGTGTACGCGGTGGCTGGGCGGCAGGCTATGGCATGGCATTAAACTCTGAGTTACGTAAAACCATTGCCGGCCCAAGTTTATTGACCAATCCCGTTAAAGCAAAAATCAATATCACCAATTGGGTGCAAGCGTGCGAAGATAAAAATTTGGTCACACCACAAAATGGCTTACTCAATGCCGAGAAACTTGATACTGAAATCAAGATGATTTTCTCAATGGCGGGTAATTATATGGTGAATCAAAATACCGATATTCTTCATGCCGCTAAAGTGCTTGAAGATGAATCAAAAGTTGAATTTATCGTCTGTAGCGACCTCTATTTAACACCTAGCGCCAAATATGCGGATATCTTACTGCCTGAAACCAGCTTTTTAGAGCGCTGGAATATTGGAGGCACATGGAGTTATGGCGATTATATTATTCTGTCCGAAAAAGTGATAGAGCCAGAGTTTGAACGTCGTACCGACTACGATTGGTTACGTGAAGTGGCTGATAAACTGGGGGTCGGTGAACAATTTAGCGAAGGTAAAGCCACTGATCGCGACTGGATTGAATATTTAGTCAATGATGCCAGTATTAAACGTCCTGAAGATGGTATTCCTACCTTTGATGAATTATTGGTTAAACGTCGTCATCTGCTAAAACATCGCCCTCATACCCAAAATGTTGCGTTTGAGAAAAATATTCAAGATATAGAAAATAATCCATTTCCAACCCCATCAGGAAAAATTGAGATCTTCTCTAAACGCTTATATGAGATGAAGAATAGCGAGATCCCCGCACTTTCTCATTATGTGCCTGCCATTGAAGGGCCCGAAGATACGTTAACAGATAAATTTCCACTACAACTCATCACGTGGAAAGGACGTAACCGCGCAAACTCAACACAATTTGCTAATCCTTGGCTGCAAGAAGTACAACGTCAAGAATTATGGATCAACCCATTAGATGCCGAAGATAGAAATATCAAACAAGGCGATAAAGTCAAAGTCTATAACGACCGTGGGATCACCTTAGTTCCCGTCAAACTCACACAACGCATTATGCCTGGTGTCGTTGCCTTACAAGCAGGTGCTTGGTGGCAACCAGATAAACAAGGTATCGATCAAGGGGGATGTGCCAACGTCTTAACCTCATCCCGTAGCACCGCAATGGCACACGGTAATGCTCACCAAACTTTATTGGTCGAGGTAGTAAAAGCATGAGTAAATTTATCGTTTATCCCGCAGTAAGCAGTAAACAGCTAGGGTTTTATATCGACAGTGCTCGCTGTTCGGGCTGCAAGGCGTGTCAGGTTGCTTGTAAAGATAAAAATAACCTCGATGTTGGTCGCAAATTTCGCCGTGTATATGAAATCACTGGTGGTGGTTATAGCCGTAATACTAACGGTGCATTAATTAATAATGTCTTTGCTTACACTTTATCTATCTCTTGCAATCATTGCGATGATCCCATTTGTGTTAAAAACTGCCCAACTACCGCGATGCATAAACGCGAAGGTGATGGCATTGTGATGGTAGATACTGACAAATGTGTTGGTTGTGGCGCCTGTGCGTGGTCTTGTCCTTATGGCGCACCGCAAATGGATCCTGAAACCAAGCAGATGTCAAAATGCGATTTTTGTATCGACTTACAACAAAAAGGTGAACAGCCTATCTGCGTTGCGACCTGCCCACTTGGGGCCATTCAATTTGGTCCAATTGATGAACTACGTGAACGCTATGGTGAAGTTAATTATGTCACTGGTTTGCCTTCTCCTGAAATAACCCATCCAAACCTAGTGATTAACCCTCACCAAGGGGCAAATAATGACGCTATAAATAATAAAGGAGAAATAAAATGAATGAATGGTCATTATTGATTTTCACCTTTATGATGAATGCCACTATTGGCTTAACACTCATAACAGGCCTTTTTGCACGCCGTCTTGCACATTATCTCAGTGCTGAAAGCTATTATCGCTTTATGTTACTAACCTTATTGGTGATTTGTGGATTAGCCGGTTTAGGCTCTATTGCCTCCATTACTCACTTAGGCGTGCCGTTAAATGCTCCGAATGCCATTAGAAATGTCTTTTCAGCTTGGTTAAGTCGCGAAGTTGCTGTCACTGCCATTTTTGTAGGATGTTTAGGGATCACCTTTTTATGGCTATGGCGTACCAGTAAATTTTCGATGCTGCTATTTGGTGCAAGCCTTCTGATTGGTCTGTTTGACATTTATTGCATGGCATCCATTTATCGCCATACTTCCATTTTAACATGGATGGATAACAACACTTATGTGATGTTTTTTGGCGCGATGCTCACATTAGGGGCAACAATATTCTTTTTGCTGCTAAAGATATTGCAGCGTATAGGCAATAAATTAGGGATAGAAATACCATCAGCCCCTTTCCCTATCCGTTGGAAATGGCAATTGTGGGGGATCATGGCATTTAGTTTAATTGGCCGATTACTCTATCAACCTTTTTATGAACACTATTTAACTCGTACGCTCTATAGCCAAACATCGGTAACCTTTCCGTTATCACCTATTGAAGTCTATTACTCCATTGGCCCATTACGTATGACCAGTTGGATCTTAGCAACTTTGGCTGTATTGGTGTGTGGCTATAGTTTAGTAAAATATTTGATGGGCCAAACTCAGCAAAAATCAACGGAGTCCATTTTTGTCTATGGCGGTATCATGGCAATTATTGCAGAATTTGCTTTGCGTTATGTGTTTTATTCAATTCACTAAATCACGATCAGACAGTTATTGAAGATGACAATTATCAGGGGAATTATTAGCCCCTGATTTTTTATCAAAGATCATCGTTCACCCTGAGTATCAATCAATAGACGTTGATTAATATAATCAATCGTTTCTTCTATTGTCATAATATGATTAATCACATTAGTAATACCCTGACCAATAATAATCTCAGCTTGCCTTAAGTTAAATAATTTACCATTCGGCACTGATGATTCTCGTATTCCTTGATTAATTTCCTGATAAGCTAGTGTCATCCATGGATAACGGTGGCTAATTTCTTGGTTATGACTAAAATTTTCATGGTTACTATTTCCACCCAATAAAATTAAGTGATCCATCACAACAGGAGAATAAAGCCAACGATAAAACAGTTCAGCGTAAGATGATTTTCTACTGTAACGCGACACCCCAAGTACCCCACCCCCTAATTGTGGTACACCACCCGGAACGGGAGCAAAACCAATTTTAGGTAAAATATCGCTATGTGCGACATCATTAAATAAATTCATATAAGAGATAAGCATTGCCAGATGACCTTGCTCAAATTGTCTGACAGAGCCACTCCACCATTTATGGTTGATATTTTCGGTGATCGACAACTGATGCAAATAATCTGCTAATACCTCAGCGGCCAAGGGCATCGCTAAGCGCGGAATATTATCACTACCGATTAAACGCCCACCTTTAGCGTAATAACGTAATAAGTATTCAGTTGCGATTAATCCCGCACTTCCTAATGTGGTTGAAGCTCCCATCGGACAATGAGCTTGCCCGGCTTGATGCAACTCAGTAAAAAACTGAGTCACATTATCGTACTCTTCAAAGGTTGTCGGCACAGTTAATTCATTACCTGTTTTTTCGTAATACATTCTTTTTAAAATAGTATCTTCAAACAGATCTTTACGATAAAACAGTAATTGAGCGCTAGCATCGAACGGCATTGCATAAGCGACATCATTAACCAAACCAAATTTTTGTTGCGTAGGTAAGGAAAAGTGACTCAATAAATCAGTTAATCCATCACCAATTTTATCTAATGGTCGCAATATTCGCTCAGCAAACCATGGAAAACACGCCATATCAATACGCAACAGATCATAATAAGGGTGTAAATGAAGTTGGCTTAAAATTTGATAAACTTCATCATAAGGATGAATAGCTAAATTCACCTTGATACCAGTTTGACGATAAAAATGAGGAAGTAGTTTTTTTAATGCCGTTGTTGAAGGGCTTGGCAACGTTAGTAAATTAAGACTAATTTGTGATTTATCATCACTCATTACTGCTGGTGTTGCCGTATACAGATATGAACTTCGATTTGCGACAGATACATTATTATTTTTGTACTCATGCGGCTCTGCGATTAATAGTGCCTCAGCGACTTCCAAACCAAGCTGAGCATAGTTCATTGGAAAACAATATAACCCTTTTATTACCGGTGGAATATTATCACTTAGAGCAAAGATAGTAGGACAATCTGAAGAACTGCCAAAATAGCTTGCTTGTGTTAAATAGCGAGCTTTCTCAATATCTTGTGTGACAAAGATATCGGGGACTTGCTCCATAGAAAAGAAATCAAAAGCAATTTTATAACTCTCTTCATCAGAAGCGCTAAGTATGACACATTTTTTATCGGGTGCAGTTTGAGAAAGCCGTATTTGCAATTGATTAGCAAAAACCTGACTATTTAATTCATCTTGATTATCGCCAAAAATCCCCACTACCTTGCCAGCTGTTTGTGACACTTGCTGGCAAATTGACTCCGCCGCTTGTGCAAAATCTAACGTAAAAAAACGTTGTGCATTGAGGGGTTTGTGATAAATAAAGATAATTTGTGAAGGTGGAAGTTTTAACGTGTCAAAATAGTATTTAGCATCTTTAAGACAACTTACGGTAACTACTTGCTTATAGCCACCTGCAGCAATTTTTTGTAGCAGATCACGCTCAGTGGTCTCAAGAAGATCTGTTAAAAAAAGATCGTAGCTGATCTCTGGGAAATTAACGATCGACTGTCTAAAAGCATTAAAGAAGATCGCATATTTTTCAGAAACCAGTTGGGGTAATAAGATCGCAATTTTATGGCTTCTATTGGTTCTTAGTAGTTGGGCTTGTGTATTTAATTGATAGCCCATCTGTTTAGCAGCTTGATAGACTGCTTCAATTTTTTCAACACTTACATTTCCACGTTTATTCAATACGTTAGATACCGTACCATGCGAAACACCCGCTAGTTTTGCAATGTCCTTGATCGTCGCCATTTCTCTTCTTTCACCTCTATTTCCACCTTCACTAGCATACCTGAATTATTTATCACGACTACTGATAATTGATTTGAACGTTCCACTCACAATTAGCTGATAAATCAATCTATTAAAAATTAAAGATAATAAATAATTATCA
>NZ_CAWPAV010000126.1:0-13531 GCF_963885725.1 Proteus sp. G4380 | reverse complement strand
GCATATAATAAGGCTCACTCTAATAGTGCTTGATTTTGATCAATAAGGAACATACCGACTGGTCGGTATTATCCTACGCATGAATACAACCGCACATCACCGAAAAAAAGATCCTATCCGCGTCCAAGAGCAGTTATTAGAAGCGGCAAGTATTATTGTGGCGAATGAAGGAATTGCTTCTTTATCTTTAAATGCCGTAGCCAAAGAAGCGGGTGTCAGTAAAGGCGGATTATTGCACCATTTTCCTGGGAAGATAGAACTGATACAGGCGGTATTCAAACGCTTACTCGGTATTATGGATAAACGAATTGCGTTAATTATGGCCAACGATCCGATAGAAGCAGGGCGCTTTTCTCGCGCTTATTTAACCTATATTTCTGATCTCAAACAGTCAGATGAAAGTCGCCAATTGGCAATACTTTCTTTAGCTATGCCTAACGAGCCAATAATGCGTCAATGTTGGCGTGATTGGATGTTAGGCCATTTAGCCAAAGGCGATAAACTTGATAATAGCTACTTAGGTACGTTAATTCGTTATGCTGCCGATGGCCTTTGGTTATCAGAACTCACAGAAGGCCCTACGATTTCACAACAAGAGCGTAGTGCATTAGTTGAAAGATTATTAAAAATGACATTTGAATATATGGCCGACACAGCAAATCAGCCATGTTAATTAGGATGAATGAGGGCACAATGAAATACAGAATAAATGCCTCAATTTATTACGACGCAACGGATGGCGCGATATCGTTAGAAAAAGGTGACGTTGATACACATCTGTCTATTACCGCTAATGCGTTACTCTTTTATTTTATTCAAAATCCCGGTGTAGTAAATCGTGATGAAGTATTAAAACGCGTGTGGGATGACAATGGGCTAGTTTCTTCAAATAGTAATTTAAACCAATATTTAAGTTTATTGCGTAAAACATTTCGTCATTATGGTATTGAAAATATTATTGTCACTATCGCCAAAGGGCGACTAGAGTTTAATCCTGATATCTCTGTTGAATTAATTGATGACTCAACACTGTTACCTGTCACGCAAACGAATGAGCACGAAGGTGAAGCAAATCAAAGTCATACCGCATCACCCATTGAGACATCGTTATCATCGGAGCCTGATAATCTAGACAGTGAATTAGAAAAAGAGCCTCAATTATCGGTAACATCGCCACAAAAACCAGAAATTTGTTGGTATTTAGCCAGTATTGGTTTTTTATTTGGCGCCATATTTCTTGTGGTGATCATCTTTTTAAATCAGCATCAATCAAAGCCTATCACTTTAACACCTCTCACCCATAATGATTGTGAATTACTCTCTAACGAGGCCATGATTAACTCCTCTGTCAGTGATAATTATATTCGCAATTTTGACGCTGTAAGAAAGAAGCTTAATTTACAGTGTGTGAAAGGGGAGCGCTTTGTTTTTTTCTATGGTGATAAATTACAAACTAATGGCTTAGGGCGTGTCTTTTTAGCGCATTGCGCTAAGAACGAAGATAATCCATTTAGCTATTGCGATAATTACTTTTACTATTCTTGGAAATACTAATGAAAATCTCAGGGAAACTTTTATGTTTTTTATCGGCCCTGATTTTTATCTTGGTCGCCACTTATGCAGCAACAAGATTATTAACTATCAAAAATGAAGGTATGATGGTTTGTTCAACAAAGGGCATTATGCGCTTTGAAAATATGGAAGATGAGAATGTGAATGGCAATATTCATTTCTCTTTTGGTGCTAATGGCAAAGGCTCTATTGTGGTTGAGGGGTATACTACCTCTAAAGCGGGTTGGCTCTATTTACAACGTTATGTGAAATTTGATTACACCACAAAGCGGGTTTCCCCCACCGAGCGTCACTATTTTGTCAGTCAATGGGAGTCTAGTGCCTCCTCGATTGATGAGTCTCCCGATGTTATTTTTGATTATTTTATGCGTGAAATGTCAGATAGTCATGATGGATTATTTATTAACGCACAAAAGCTAAATGAAAAAACGTTATTACTCAGTTCGCTCAATTCCCCACTCTATATTTGTACCTTAAAACCCGGCAGTAAATTCGATTAAAAATCCACATTACTTTCTCGCTCAATAAATATTGGGCGAGCGTTGCGACGTATTCTTGCGAATATTCCCTCTCTCATACTGTCCCCCCATCGACGGAAACATTGACTATTTATGCCTGCTAAGGACGCTGCATGATGAGTTCGGCTTAAGACATAAAGGGCTAACCTAGAAATAGCACTTTTTGTATATAGACTAGATTTAGCTTTTTCTCATCCTTGAGCTGGCATTGAAATATTAGTGATATCCCGCACATCTTTCCCGCTGATTTGTACTGCCTTTTTGCACCTTTTCAACATCCTTCTAACAAACTTAAATTGTCTTTTTTTTCATCTTCTTTGTGTGTTTTTTTATAAATTTAAACAGATAAAAAAAGGCAATTAACAGCACAGACAAATAAAAACAAGGCTAAATAAGCATAAAAATCAGAATATAAAACTATATGTTTATCTTTTATGGATTTATATGTTGTTTTTATTTTTAGCCGTTATAGTGAATTTGAAACCAAGGTCTGCGTTTAAAAAATCACCACGCAGACATGATGGGTAACTGTAAACCGTTAAACGGCTTCCTGGAGGAAATAAAAATGGGTGATGCATTAGGTCTGATTGAAACTAAAGGGTTAGTGGCATGTATCGAAGCCGCTGATGCGATGTGCAAAGCCGCCAATGTTGAATTGATTGGTTATGAAAACGTTGGTTCAGGTCTCGTGACTGCGATGGTGAAAGGCGACGTAGGGGCAGTGAAAGCTGCGGTAGATTCAGGTGTGGAATCAGCGCAACGGGTGGGTGAAGTCGTTACATCACTTGTGATTGCTCGTCCTCACAATGACATCAACAAAATTGTTATCAAACACAAGGCATAGTCTTTGCCTTAGGAGAACGTATGGGTGATGCATTAGGACTTATTGAAACTCAAGGGCTAGTGGCATGTATTGAAGCCGCTGATGCGATGTGCAAAGCCGCCAATGTTGAATTGATTGGTTATGAAAATGTTGGCTCAGGTTTGGTCACTGCAATGGTAAAAGGCGATGTGGGGGCCGTTAAAGCCGCTGTAGATTCTGGCTTAGAAGCGGCTCAACGTGTAGGTACGGTGGTCACTTCATTAGTCATCGCTCGTCCACATAACGATATTCAAAAAATCGTTGCCCAGTACAAAGTGACTGAATAACGAAGGAAATAAATATGAAAGAAGCACTCGGTCTAGTGGAAACCAAAGGTCTAGTCGCTTGCATTGAAGCTGCTGACGCAATGTGTAAAGCAGCCAATGTGGAACTGATTGGTTATGAAAACGTCGGTTCAGGTTTAGTGACAGCCATGGTGAAAGGCGATGTCGGTGCAGTTAATGCAGCGGTTGAGTCTGGTGTTGAAGCGGCAAAACGTATCGGCACAGTAGTGACTTCTCGTGTTATTGCAAGACCACATAACGATATCGAGAAGATTGCAGAGCAACATAAAGCCTGATTATTCAGGTGCTGCCAAGCAAAAAACGTTATTCAGCTAAATTTTTAACTCCTGTATGGGGGAAAACATGGTTGCATTAGATAAAGATTTGCAATCCCGACAACTGGCTCGCGAGCTAGTTCGTAATGCGAAAAATGCGCAACAACAATATGCGAAATTTTCGCAGGAAAAAATCGACAATATAGTCAAACACATTGCATTTGAAGCTGCTCGTCACGCAGAAGAGTTGGCAAAAATGGCCAGCGAAGAGACCGGCTTTGGTAAATGGCAAGACAAGGTACTGAAAAATACCTTTGCGTCATTGCGTGTGTATGAACATATGAAAGACCTAAAGACCATTGGCATTATCAATGACGATAAAGTGAAAAAAGTCATGGATGTGGGGGTACCTTTAGGGGTTATTACAGCGTTAGTGCCTTCCACTAACCCAACTTCAACCATTATCTATAAAACCCTAATTGCACTGAAAGCAGGTAATGCGATTATTTTTTCACCGCACCCTAATGCGAAACAGTGTAGTTTCCGCGCGCTAGAAATTGTCAAAAAAGCCGCACTAGAAGCGGGAGCACCTGAGGGAATTGTCGATGGTGTGACATTGCTGACATTGGAAGCGACAAAAGAATTAATGCACAGCAAAGATGTGTCATTAATTTTAGCCACTGGCGGTGAAGGAATGGTGCGTGCGGCTTATGCATCAGGCACACCAACTATCAGTGGTGGTCCTGGTAATGGCCCTGCCTTTATCGAGCGTAGTGCGGATATCAAAAAAGCAGTGAGCGATATCATCACCAGTAAAACATTTGATAATGGCGTGATCTGCGCTTCAGAGCAATCCATCATCGTAGAACGTTGCATTTATAACGAAGTTCACCGTGAGCTATTAGCGCAAGGTGCTTATTTTATGAATGATGAAGAAGCAGCGAAAGTCGCTTCTATGTTATTGCGCGCTAATGGCACGATAAATCCTGCGGTGGTTGGTAAAGATGCTATCTATTTAAGCCAGCGCGCCGGTTTTACTGTACCTGCTAATACCCGCGTCTTGATTGCACTACAAGATACTGTTTCACCGAAGAATCCCTATTCACGGGAAAAACTGTGCCCAATCTTAGGTATGTATATTGAAGAAGATTGGCAATCAGCCTGTCATCGTGTGGTGCAATTGCTCACTAACGAAGGCTTAGGTCATACCTTAGTGATCCATACCCAAAATGAAGATGTTATTCGTCAGTTCTCTTTAGAAAAACCCGTTAATCGTATTTTAATTAATACTCCGGCGGCATTAGGTGGTATTGGCGCAACGACCAATATTACTCCTGCGTTAACCCTAGGTTGTGGTGCGGTAGGCGGTGGTTCTAGCTCAGATAACGTCGGCCCGATGAATTTACTGAATATTCGTAAAGTCGGTTATGGGGTACGTAGTGTTGAAGAGTTAAAACAACCTTGTCCATTAGCACAAGAAGCTGCTCAACCTGCTGTTTCTAGCGCAAATTACCACACCAGCATTCTTGATGATGATCGTTTTCGTTCACCTTCTTTAACCCCTGTTCATGCGGAATGTGCAACAGCACAACGTCAAACACAAGGTGATGATCGCTTTGGCGCGTCCCCTTATACAACGACAGTCAGTGCGTGTGCACAACAAGTGATTGAGCAAGGTGAGATCACCGAAGAGAACGTGGAGCGCATTATCAAAGAAGTTCTCGGACGTCTGGGTAAATAACTCATTGATAGAAGGCGATATAAACCATGATCCTCGCAAAGGTAATCGGACACGTAGTCGCGACACAAAAAAGCCCTGAACTGAAAGGAAGCAATTTATTAATGATAGCGACCTTAGATGATGAGCTTAATCCACTGAAAAATAAAACCTATGTTGCAGTGGATAGTGTGGGTGCAGGTATCAACGATGTGGTGTTGGCTGAAGAATACTTCGCACTAAACAAAGATCGTTACAAGGCGATGTCCGTGGTTGCCATTGTTGAGAAGGTTTATCGGGACAGTAAGGAGTAATAACGACATGAGTGAGTTTCTGATAAAACCCAAAATTCAGTTTGGCACCAATGCACTGAATTTTCTCTCTGGGTTAACTGCCCGCCGCGCATTTGTGGTGACAGATAAAGCAATGGTGAAGTTTGGCTTTGCAGATAAAGTCACTGAAAAATTAATGCAACGAGGTATTGAGTTTCAAATCTATGATGATGTTGCATCAGATCCTGATATTTCTGCCATTGTCAGTGGTATGAAAATAATGGATGCCCATTATCCTGATTTGGTTATCGCACTCGGCGGTGGATCTGTTATCGATGCTGCTAAAGCCGTTATGTACTCCCTCTGGCATACCCGTAAAGAGCACAGTAGAAGTAAACCGCAGTTTATTGCGATCCCCACGACCAGTGGTACTGGCTCTGAAGTGACCTCTTTTTCAGTGATCAAATCACGCAGTGAAAAACTGGTATTGGTCGATGAGTTTATGTTGCCTGATATCGCGATCCTCGATCCTGAACTTGTGAAATCTGTACCTCCTGCAATTACCGCTGATACGGGTATGGATGTCCTTTGCCATGCATTAGAAGCTTATGTGTCTAAAGCTGCATCTGATTTTTCTGATGCGATGGCAGAAAAAGCAGTCAAATTAGTGTTTAGCCATCTGCTTGATTGTCATCATCAAGGGGATAACTTACTTGCTCGCGAAAAAATGCACAATGCATCTTGCATCGCAGGTATGGCATTTACTAATGCGTCGCTAGGTATTACACACAGTCTTGCCCATGCATTAGGCGGTGTTTTTCATGTCCCTCATGGCCGTGCGAATGCGTTATTGATGACACATGTTATTGCCTTTAATGCCAATCTTCATGGTGATTGTAATAGCGAAGCAGCGAAGCGCTATGCCTACCTTGCCCAAAGTTTAGGATTACCTGCGCAGACGGTAAAAGAAGGCGTTATCAGCCTTATTGTCGCCATTAATGTATTGAAAGATGAAATGGGTATGCCGAAGAGTATTCGCGATACCGGTGTCAGTGAAGCGGACTTTTATGCCCGTTTAACGGAAATGGTCGGACAGGCTTTACGCGATAGCTGTACGCCGACAAATCCGCGTGACGTAAACACACACCAATTAGAAACATTGTATCGTCAGGCATTTGCCGGTGTATCACACAGTTAATGCTCAATTAATACCGATTAGGTCTAGTAAAGAACATCAGGAGAGCCTCACATGGCCAAATATTCTTTGACGCCACGCGTAAAAATGCTGGCAGAACGTTTAGTTTCACGTAACAGTTCTATTAGCACAGAGCGTGCGACGATTTTTGATTCATTAGATAACAATATTGCCGGTGTGCCCCAAGCGATTAAACCTGCACAACGCTTTTATCAGTTTATTCGTCATTTTCCAAGCTATATCGCTCAAGATGAGCTTATTATCGGTAGCCAATCCTCAACACCACGTGGTGCGATTTTCCACAGCGAAGAAGAAGTGCGTAGTGACTCTATTTATCGCTTTTTAAGTATCAATAATAGCGTTGCATCACCTGATTATATGCTGGTGGTGAATCAAGGTTTCTTAGCCATCAAAGCACAACTTGAAGATAGAATGAGAAGCATTGGTAGTGCGGTAAATCGTAGCAGTATGGATGAAGCCAATTTCTGCAAATCGGCGATTTATGCATGTGATGCGGCACTTTATTTTGCACAACTACTGTCAGCTAAAGCAGAAAATTTAGCCGCAATGGAAGGTAATCCATACCGTAAAGCTGAATTATTAGAAAGTGCGGCTATTTTACGTAAAGTACCCGCCAAGCCAGCAGAAACCTTTAAAGAAGCGGTACAAGTTTTCTATTTATTACAGCTTATTCTTCATCTGGAGAATGGTAGCTACGCTATCAACCCAATGGGCTTTGATAAAGCACTATACCCATTCTATCAACGTGATATTGACCAAGGCCGTTTAACGCCAGCACAAGCTTATGAGATTGTTGAAAGTCTTTGGCTAAAACTGGCTGAGCTATCCGAAGTGCGCGCAACGAAAGAAGTCGATGGCTATCCAATGTTTGATGCCATGACCCAAGGTATCGATATTAACGATCCTCGCATCAGTATTAACGAACTTTCAGAAATGTTGTTATCAGCGCGCGCTAATCTATCAGCATTACACAGTTCACTACAAGTCCGTTTATATAACGGTCGTATGAATACACCACCGCAATATGCTTCACCTTCAGCCAATGTTGTTACACCGGCGACAGCAAATGGTGAGTTGACTGTAATGGAAGGCTTAACTCCCCGTCTACAGCGCCTGCGTAATCGTTATTTAGAGGCTCGTCCTAGTGTTTCAATTTATAGAGCATTAGCCTTTACTGAAATTGCTCGCAATAATCCTGGTTTACCCCCTATTTTATTGCGTGCTAAAGCTTTCCGCCGTGCTTGTGAAACCGCACCTATCTTAATTCAAGATGAAGAGCTTATTGTGGGACATCCTTGTGGGAAACCGCGTGCTGGCGCTTTCTCTCCTGATATCGCATGGCGTTGGGTACGTGATGAACTCGACACCATGAGCACGCGCCCACAAGATCCATTCCAAATTTCAGAAGAAGACAAAAAAGTCATTCGTGAAGAGATAGTGCCATTTTGGGAAGGTCGCTCTTTAGATGAAATCTGTGAAGCGCAATACCGCGAAGCGGGTGTATGGGAGTTCAGTGGTGAAACCTTTGTCAGCGATCTCTCTTATCATCAAATTAATGGTGGTGGTGATACTTGCCCCGGTTATGACGTGCTGTTATTCACCAAAGGGATGAACGGTATTAAAGCCGATGCACAAGCGAAATTGGCTGAATTAAGCATGGAAAATCCTGCTGATATTGACCGTATCTATTTCTATAAAGCGTCGATTGAAAGTTGTGAAGGGGTTATCGCTTATGCTCATCGTATTGCCGAGCATGCCCGTGAATTAGCCTCTAAAGAGAGTGATCCACAACGTCGTGAAGAGTTATTGACCATTGCTCAAGTCAATGAAAATGTTCCTGCTAATCCACCAAAAACATTGCAAGAAGCACTGCAAAGTATCTGGACTGTAGAATCATTGTTTGAAGTTGAAGAGAACCAAACGGGACTTTCTTTAGGTCGCTTAGATCAATACTGTTTCCCAATGTATGAAAACGACATTAAAACAGGTCGTTTAACGCGTGAACAAGCACTGGAAATGATGCAGGCCTTTATCATCAAATGTGCCGAATTAATGTGGATGTCTAGTGAACTTGGCGCAAAATATTTTGCCGGCTATCAACCCTTTATCAACTTAACGGTGGGGGGACAAAAACGCTCAGGTGGCGATGCTTGTAACGATTTAACTTACTTGATTATGGACGCAGTACGCTTTGTGAAAGTGTATCAACCTTCACTGGCTTGTCGTATCCATAACCAATCGCCACAGCAATATATGGAAAAAATCGTTGATGTGGTCAAAGCGGGAATGGGCTTCCCTGCCTGTCACTTCGATGATTCTCATATCAAGATGATGTTGCGCAAAGGCTTCGACTTTGAAGATGCACGCGATTACTGCTTGATGGGCTGTGTTGAACCACAAAAATCAGGTCGTATCTATCAATGGACATCAACGGGTTATACCCAGTGGCCAATTGCCATTGAATTTGTATTAAATCGTGGTCGTATGGTGCTGTTTGATAGCTACCAAGGCTTAGACACCGGCGATTTACGTGATTTACGTACTTATGAGGATTTCGATCGCGCGGTTAAAGAGCAAGTCGCACATATTATTCGTTTATCAGCAATTGGTACGGTTATCAGCCAGCGCGTTCACCGTGACATTGCCCCAAAACCACTCATGTCGCTATTGGTTGAAGGTTGTATGGAGCAAGGTAAAGACGTGACAGCGGGTGGTGCGATGGTTAACCACGGACCGGGTCTGATCTTCTCTGGTTTAGCCACTTATGTCGATTCTATGGCGGCAATTCGCAAACTGGTTTATGAAGACAAAAAATATACCTTAGAGCAAATACGTGACGGCTTATTAGCTAATTTTGAAGGGCACGAAGAGTTACTGCGTGACTGTTTAAATGCACCGAAATTTGGTAACGACGATGATGTTGTTGACCAATATGCGTTAGACATTACCGAATGGACTGAACGTGAATGCCGTAAATATAAAATGCTCTACTCCACATTTAGTCACGGTACATTATCTATCTCTAATAACACGCCAATTGGTGAATTAACCGCAGCAACACCAAACGGCCGTTTAGCATGGAAACCATTATCAGATGGGATCAGCCCTACACAGGGTGCCGATAAACATGGCCCAACTGCCATCATTAAATCCATCAGCAAGATGAATGTTGAAACCATGAATATCGGTATGGTTCATAACTTTAAATTCCTCAAAGGCTTGCTAGATACCAATGAAGGACGCCAAGGATTAATTACCTTATTAAGAACTGCCTCTATTTTGGGTAATGGTCAGATGCAATTTAGCTATGTCGATAATGAAGTACTGAAAAAAGCCCAATTAGAGCCTGAAAAGTACCGCGATTTAATTGTCCGGGTTGCTGGCTACAGTGCGTACTTCGTTGAATTATGTAAAGAAGTTCAGGATGAAATTATTAGTCGTACAGTGATTGAGAAATTCTGATCATAGACCTAAGGAGGGCTAAGAGTCCTCCCTATTAATCGCGACAAGACAAGATGTAAATTTATCGAACAAGGATGTTTGATGCAGATTTGGAGGCGTAAAGATGGAGACGGCAGCAGAAATAAGAGGGCGGATATTTAATATCCAAAAATACTCTATTTATGATGGTGATGGTATTCGTACTCTGGTTTTCTTAAAAGGCTGTAATATCCGCTGCCCTTGGTGTTCAAACCCAGAAGGTCTTAGCAGTGAATTTCAGGTGATGTACTCTCGCGATAAATGCGTGGATTGCGGTAAATGTGTTGATGTGTGTCCGGCAGGTGTGCATTACATGACAACCAATGAGCAAGGGCAGCAAGTTCATCGCGTTGATCGTGCCGTTGATTGTATTGGATGCCGTAAATGTGAAGAAGTGTGTCTTTCTGATGCACTGGATATTATGGGTAAAGATGTCTCTGTATCTGAATTGATGGACATTATCATGCAAGATTACGACTTCTATATCTCTTCCGGCGGTGGTGTCACAATCGGTGGCGGCGAAATGAGTTTACAAACGGATTTTGCTGTAGCTCTGCTACGTGAATGTAAAAAGATGATGATCAATACCGCGGTGGAAACACAAGCAACCACTAATGTAGCTAATTATGAAAAATTAGCGCAAGTCGTTGATCAGTTTCTAATTGATATCAAACACATTGATACTACTCAGCATAAAGCATTATTTGGCATTGGTAATGAGAATGTCCGCCGTAATTTAGAGCGTTTGATGGATCTCGGTGCAAATGTGGTTATCCGTATGCCTTTAGTGCGAGGTTATAACGACTCTTATGATGCGATTACTGGTGCGATTAACTACGCCATGGCGTTGTCAAAACGCGGTAATCTTCAGCGCATCGATATCCTACCTTATCACCAATTTGGCCGTAATAAATACCAAAAATTGGAGATGATCTACCCCATTAAAAACGATCCGGGATATACGCCAGAAGAGCTCGATCGCTTAGAAGCCTTCTTTAAACAATTTGATTTTGAGATCCGTCTTGTCCGCCACTAATCAGTAGGAGAGAAAGATGAACAGTTTAGGTGTGATTGAAACACGCGGATTAACCGCTGCGATCCAAGCTGCTGATGCGGCTTGTAAAGCTGCCAGTGTTGAAATTATCGGTTATAGAGAAATTGGATCAGGGTTAGTTTCTGTCTGTTTTCAAGGTGAGATCAGTGCGGTAAAAACAGCGGTTGAGCATGGTGTAGATGTGGTGAGCCAAAAAGAGTTGGTTATCGGATCACTCGTCATAGCAAGACCTGAGCCAAGTGTTATCACCAAATTGTTGACAATAAAAGGTAAGAAAAAAAGCGCTGTTATTAGTGAAGAAACACAACAGAATGCGCTCAAAACGCTGGCTGAAAACAGGGTTGAAACTGTCATGAAGCATGAAAGTGGCGATAGTGACGCGACAAAAGAAGTTGCAGATCGACTGGCTCAAAATAGTGCCCCTGAAACTAAAGCAATGACAGCAGATAAAGCACCAAGCAGTAAAAAAGAGAGTAAACCTGAAAGCCGTAAAGGTAAAAAATAATGATTAATCAACAACTAATGGGAAAAATTCTCACTCGTTTAAATATCCCCAATGTGGGAATGGGCATAAATCAAGGGATCGCTATTCCTGTTGGTATTTCTAATCGACATGTACATCTTTCACAACAAGATGTAGATGCGTTATTTGGTCACGGCTATCAGATCACCCCGTTTAAAGATCTAAAACAACCGGGACAATTTGCCGCCAAAGAGTGTGTGATGGTAGTCGGGCCTAAAGGCTCTATCAGTAAAGTTCGTGTTTTAGGGCCGGTTCGTCCACAAAGCCAATTAGAGATTTCAAAAGCAGATTGTTTTGCATTAGGTATAAAGGCACCCGTGCGTGGTTCCGGTGATTTAGCAGGCTCCGGTAATGCGGTTTTAATGGGGCCTGCGGGATATGTGGAATTAAAACAGCAAGTCATTTGTGCTCAGCGTCATATTCATATGAATAATATTGATGCTAGAGCGTTAAATGTGACCAATGGTCAGAAAGTGCATGTAAAAACAGAGGGTGAACGTAGCCTGATTTTTGATGAAGTGATTGTGCGTGTCAGTGAGAAATTTGCATTGGAATTTCATATTGATACCGATGAGGCAAATGCGGCAGGACTTAGAAATAACGACAGCGTGTTTATTGTCAGCTAAGACAATGAGGTGAGGTAATGGACAATCAATTAATTGAACGGATTGTTGCAGAAATAGAAAAGCGTATAAAAAAGCCGGTGTTGTTAGTTTTAACACCGGCGCCGGGATATCGTGATGAAATCTATCAACGCATTAGCCATTTTTCCACTGTACGAGCCTCTATTTTTGTTACCACACAGGCACAGCAATGCCATGATTTATCGCAGTGGTGCCATGTAGGGGATATCACTAAATCCGATGAGTTTGATCCCCATAGGTTATCCGCTTATCAGGCATTATTTATTCCCTATTTTGACAAAAAGCTGGTGGGAGAAATTATTAATGGGTTAATGATTAGTGAAGAAGGAACACTTATTCATTCCGCATTGGCTAAAAATATTCCTATTATTGCATTACCTTACTTTTGTCAGCCAAACAGTGAAATTAATCAAATTTTAGGTTTAAACCAAAATGAACACTATAACTTAGTGCTAAAACAGAATATTGAACGATTAATATTAATGGGTATTACTTTTTGCTCAATAAATGAAGTTGAAGATAATTTAAAAAAGAATACGTTTGATCACAAGTTAAAATTTATTAATAAAACGGAAACAAAACAACTGAATAATAATCGCTATATTACTTTGAAACAAGTAATGAGTAACCCTGAAAAATACCAATTATCACAAGATAAATTAACCGATTCTGCTATTGAATATTTAAAAAGTTTGAAAGATTAAAATATACCATATCTAAAAATTTAGGAGTTTTATTATGTCCCCAAAAGCAAAATCATGGCTTTGGATGCTGGCGGTTATTATTTCAGAAACCTCAGCAACCTCGACCTTAAAAATGTTTGATAATAGTGAAGGAATAACAAAGACATTATTATTAGGATTAATTATTGTTCTTTATATTGTTTGTTATTATTCATTATCTCGTGCAGTTAAAAATATTCCAGTAGGCTTAGCTTATGCCACCTGGTCCGGAACCGGTATCTTAGTTGTATCTACTTTAGGTATGGCATTTTACGGTCAACATCCTGATACGGCTGCTATTATTGGTATGGCAGTTATTGCCAGCGGGATCGTCATTATGAATCTGTTTTCGAAAATGGGTTCCGAAGAAGAGCCAGAAGAAACGACGGAGT
>NZ_CAWPAV010000125.1:0-14896 GCF_963885725.1 Proteus sp. G4380 | reverse complement strand
TTTATTACATTTTAATCCTTATAATTTCCCATTAAATAGTTTCATTGCAATCCTTAATTAATATAATTTTAATCTTCTCATTTGTGACACAACCCTTCTTTTTAGATTGTTTTCTATGATAGAAGAAAAAATGAATTTTCCTTATTTTAATTTAACGTTATATTGATTTAACTAATATCTTAACTTATTACATACTACTTCGTATTATTCTCAATAATGGCATTATTTACAATGAGAAGGTTATTAAAAGGAATTTAAATGAATAATGAATCGCGTTGTGTTTTTTCTGAAGGCAGTGTGCTATTACCTGATGGCTACAAAGAACAAACTATCAATATTCTAATTTCACCTACTGGTCATGCGGTCAATATCTCACGAGATGATAAAGCAAAAGACCTATCCTTTGAAAAGTATATTCTTAATCAAAAAGCACTGTTACAACGTTCATTAAAAGAGTGGCAACTCTTAGAAGAAAAACCCTCCATGCTGGGGCAAGATCTGATCCAAGGATATTTAATCAGCTCTCGCTATCGCCCCAACAAAAAACAACAAGTTTATCAAATACAGGCCGTTTATCCCCTTACTGATACTCAAGTTCTTATATTTACCATGTCCTCCCCACACGCTTTTAATGATACACAATGGACATGGATGAACACCTTGCTATCGAGTTTTCAACCAAGGGGATAATCACTATGTTAGAGGCGGCAAGGGTTGGAGATATTATCGGTCACTCAAAATCCATGTGGGGGATGCTCGTTGGTACTATATTAGGCGCTGCTATCGCCATCGGTGGTGCCATGATTTCTGGTGTATTAATGGGTGCGGGTATTGCTGCAAGTTGCATTGGTATTGGCGTGCTTGCCATTGGTGCTTCCATCGCCGTCGGTTACGGAACTACCCTATTAGCCGACTGGGTTCGGGATAAATGTGTTGAAACAGGTTCAAAATCTTTAAGCCCCTGTGGGGAAATCCTTGACGGCTCCAAAAATGTTCGTATTAACGGCAAGCCTGCCGCAATGTCCACCCGTAGCAACGTCAAATGTGATAAAGAAAACAGTGAACGCCAAATCGCTCAAGGCTCGGATAGTGTCTATATCAACGGTTTTCCAGCCTCTCGGGTCGGTGATAAAACCACCTGTGATGCGACTATCATGGAAGGTTCCCCCAATGTCCGGATTGGCGGTGGAACACAAGCAACCGAAGATATTGAACCTGAAATCCCCTCTTGGGTTACCACCGCATCCGATCTCACGATGTTATTTGCCGGTTTCCTGAGTTTTGGTTCAGCGGCAGCCAAAGGCCCCGGCGCAGTAGCGAAGTTGTGGAGCAAATTACCGGGTAGTGCCAAAATAAGTCGCTTTGCTTGTCGTTATGGAAAAATTTTTACTGGGCTTAGTCTCGCTATTCCGGCCATTGGCATCTTAACCCGCCCTGTTGAAGTGATTGGCGGACAAAAAATCCTCAATGACGAGGATGAATTGGATTTTAGCTATGAGGCGGAATTACCACTTTATTGGCAACGCAATTACTTAAGTAGCTATTGCTATGAGGGTGCACTCGGTCGAGGTTGGAGTTTCTTTTGGGAAAGCCAGCTAATTAAAAGCGAAGATGGCTTTGTTTGGCAAAATCTATCCGGTGATATCCTTCCATTTCCTGACATTCCACTCGGACACCGTAACTTTAACGAAGCTGCTCAAGGCTGGATCATCCACCATGAGGATGACAGTTGGACGTTTCAAGATGCTGGTGAGCTACGCTATCATTATCCCCCTTTTGATGACAAAGGTTATAGTCGTTTAAGTCATATCGTTGATAATGTGGGAAACGAGCAGCGGTTTCATTACAACGAGCACCACCAACTGATCCATATTACGGGATGTGGTGATCTCAATATCGAGTGTGAATATCAATCTTTTCAACTTGCTGAAAAGACCGTATCGCGTCTTACTGCAGTCTATCAAGTAAACCCCCATCAGATACGCCGTCGTCTATGTGCTTATTTTTACAACGAAAGTGCCCAATTAATACGTGTTGAGCAACAGACAGATCACCCTTATCGCCAATTTGGGTGGACTGATGCCGGTGTTATGGCGTGGCATAGCGATAAATATGGCTTACGCAGTGAATACCGCTGGGCACTTTCAGAAGATAATCTTTGGCAAGTGATTGAAAACAAAACCAGCGAAGGCGAAAGCTATCGTCTTGAATATGATGATATCAACCTCACACGAACCGCTTATTGGCACGATGGTTCAACCTCATTTTGGCAACTTAATCATGATCACCAAATTATTCATTATACCGACCGTACAGGCATTAAAACGGCGCTAATTTGGGATGAGTTTGGATTACCTTGCGGTTGTCGCAATGCGTTGGGTCATACACATCTTAGTGAATGGGACGCATTGGGCCGACTACTCAGCATAACGGATGGTAATGGTAACCAAACGCGTTGGCAATATCAGAATGAACGCGAGCGCCTTATCACTGTATTTTGGCCGGATAACACAGAGTCGCGTTTAGCGTATGACAGTTTGGGGCGACTGATTAAGGAAATTTCTCCCCTTCATCAGATCACCGAATACCGCTATGACTTTAAAACCACATTACGCCCCACTATACGCATTGATGCCAAGCAAGGACGCAGTGAGTTTCTTTGGAACAAACGAGGGCAATTACTGCGCCATACTGATTGCTCAGGCAAACAACATATTTGGTGTTATGATGACGAAGGCCGTGTTGTTTCTCAAACCAACGCCTTACAGAAAGCCACCGAGTACCAGTACAATGAGGCGGGACACCTCACTCGCATCGTATTGCCCGATAATTCTACCGTGCAACTGGCATGGAATGCCGCAGGATTACTTACTCATCATCAACGCAATGACAATACCCCGCGTCAATGGCAATACAACGCCTTTGGTCGTGTCACCACAGAAATTGATAAACTCGCTCGGCATATCCACTACCATTACAATGCACAAGGTGCATTAATTTCAATTGAAAATGCCAATGGCGGGCGTTATCTCCTCAATCGTGATGCCGAAGATCGGTTAGTCGAAGAAATACGTCCTGATGAGACGTTACTCCAATACACCTATAACGTCGCTGGGCGACTGATTGAAGAAGCTCACTTAGGCGACCGAGTTTTCACATCCGCACCACGCACAATATTACTCGACTATGATGCGGCGGGGAACCTTGCCAAACGTGAAACCTTAACTGATCGCTATCAATATCAATGGGATAGTATGAACCGCCTATTGGTCGCCAGCAAACAACCTAATCAACTTGGTCTTGAAATGGGTTTGCAAGCGAATCAAGTCCATTTTACCTACGATGCACTTGGCCGCATTACTCGTGAACAAACGGGCGACGATATCGTCGAATTTAATTATGATGAACTCAATAACCTAAGCCGTCTGACGTTACCTCAAGGTGACAGCCTCAACTGGCTCTATTACGGCTCCGGACATGCCACTGCCATCAACCACCTTATTGACGGTCGCTCACAGTTAATTACTGAATTTGACCGTGACGACCTACACCGTGAAATCAGTCGAACTCAAGGAGAGCTCACCCAATATCGGCAATACGATAAACTGGGGCGAACCATTAGCACTTTCAGCTCGCGTGATAAGCAACATCCGTTAAATGGTATTACTTTATGGCGTAAGTGGTTTTATGATCCCCAAGATAATCTTGGTGCCATGGAAGACACCTATCGAGGTTGGGTAGAATACCTGTATGACTCAGAGCAACGTTTAAAAAAAGTCGCCAGTAGTGAAAACCTTGATGCTATGCTGTTTTACGATCGCGCGGATAATCTACTCGAACGCCCACAATCCGAAATGGATGCTGAACACTCCCCTACTTTAGAACTAAGTCCCCAAGGGGATAAGCTACGTCAATTTCAAGGCTGGCACTATCAGTATGATGCCTATGGTAATGTTATTGCTCGCCGTTACCGTAACCAATCACCACAAACCTATGCTTATGATGGTGATAATCGTCTGGTTATCGCTCATAATCAAGGCATAAAAGCCCAATACCACTACGATGCTCTGGGCCGTCGTATTCACAAAACCGTTGAAAACCGAGAAAGTGGCCAAGTTAAACGACAAGAGACGCATTTTATTTGGCAAGGGCTACGGTTACTGCAAGAGCAGGATCTCAATACCGGTAAATACCAAACTTATTGCTACGAAGAGCACGGCAGTTATACCCCTCTTGCCGTTATCGTGAAACAATCCAGCGGTTTTCATTATTACTGGCACCACTGCGATATTAACAGCGCCCCACTTGAAGTCACCAATGCACAAGGCAATACGCTATGGTCAGGGAAATATGAACGCTTTGGCTTTGTTCGCAATAGCCCATTAAGTTTCTACTCTGACCCTGAACGTGTGATGGAGTCCTTTGAGCAAAATCTACGCTATGCCGGACAGTATTTTGACAATGAAACCGGATTACATTTTAATACCTTTAGATTCTACGACCCACAGATAGGCCGTTTTATCATGCCTGACCCAATTGGATTATTGGGTGGGATTAATCTGTATCAATATGCGCCGAATCCGTTGGGATGGATTGATCCTTGGGGGTTATGTCGACGTGGTAATGCAGCGACTAAATCACATATGGATGAAGTAAGGGATCAGTTTGCTAAGGATAATCCTCGGTTTACTCATTTAGAGGGAGGCCGTGATGCAATTTCAAAAGTTGAACTTCGAGAAACCTATTTAAAACCGCTTTCTGGAAATACAGGACGAAAAGGTGGTTCATATACGGATATGACATTTAAAGATCCAAATGGAAAAACTGTTTATATACAAACTGTAGATAAGGGAAATATCAATGGAATGACGCAACGTGAGTGGAATAATGCTATCAGAATTACCAAACAAGACCCTAGTGCAATAGTAATTACAGTTCCAAAAGGAAGCTCCCTTAAACCTGGTGCTTTAGATACTACTGGCATGACGCCTGGTACAGTAACTCAAAGATAAGTGAAACGAAAATGTCAAACAATATAAAAATGCCAACAATTCAAATTTTTATGACACTACAAGATGAAAACGATTTTTCAAGTTCACTTTTAGCGAATTTTGATGACATAAAGTTTATTGATAGTTATGTTTGGGATACAGATAATCCTCCATTTTATGATTCAATTGAGAAATGCCATTCAAGATTAAACTCACAAGCTGTGATTATAAATCAAGATATTACCAGCGCTAAGGAATACAAAGATAGGTACACTGGAAGACACATTAGTGGTCAAGGTTACATCGGAAGCCCAGTTGGTAAAGGGTTGATTCAGTTTTTGCATTCATCGAAAGCCGAATATGCAGAAAACTGCCTACGAAATGGAAGAATTTCTGCGACATACGACCCGACAAAAGATCCTGAAACAGAGGCTTTTGTAAAGGCCGTTTGGAAAATTTTCAAAAAAGGTGCTAAAAAGGTTTACCTTATTGACCGAGAAACGGGTGAAGTTAATATTAAACCGGAAACAAACTTTTTCGCTTGGCCTGATGCTGCAAAGACTTATGACGGAACAGATGGTCGATATTTAACAAATCATGCCTTTGCTTATTTTGTCGCTAAACCTTAGTTTTTTCTAAAACAATAGCATTTTTAACCAGCACGAAACTCATTTTGTGTGGCAAGGACTACGGTTACTGCAAGAGAAGGATATCAACACCGATAAATATCAAACTTATTGCTATGAAGAGCACGGCAGTTATACCCCTCTTGCCGTTATCGTGAAACAATCCAGTGGTTTTCATTATTACTGGCACCACTGCGATATTAACAGCGCCCCACTTGAAGTCACCAATGCACAAGGCAATACGCTATGGTCAGGAAAATATAAACGCTTTGGCTTTGTTCGCAATAGCCCATTAAGTTTCTACTCTGACCCTGAACGTGTGATGGCCTCCTTTGAGCAAAACTTATGCTATGCCGGACAGTATTTTGACAATGACAAATTTGTCGGGAACAAATTTGAACAGCGCTTGCGCTGGCCCGTAGGGCGAGTATCAGGATGATACGAGTATTCAGGATTACATTTTAATACCTTTAGATTCTACGACCCACAGATAGGCCGTTTTATCATGCCTGACCCAATTGGATTATTGGGTGGGATTAATCTGTATCAATATGCGCCGAATCCGTTGGGATGGATTGATCCGTGGGGGTTGTCATCTCAGGAAATGGTTAGAGTAAGGCACCATACCTCAGTTGAAGGCCTAGAAGGGATAAAAAACACACAGTCAATCAACCCTGCAAGAGGAACACCAATAGGAGTGCATATCGAGATTGCTCCGTTTGGAGATCCCAAAACGGCAGGTGCAGACATAGGATCTTGGAAAAGTGGTTCATATGTTGAGTTTGAGGTTCCGAAGGAAATGATAGTTGAAACTAACGTTGGGCCAAGAAAAACAGGGGTCATACCAACTGAACAGCCATTATCTCTACATAATAAGAATACTGTGTTTAAAAAAACAATCTTGGTGGTCTCGTTTAACAGAAAAAGGTTGTCGATAATGAATATTTACTATGATAATAAACTTTTATTAGCCTTGTATTCATATTTACGGCAAACTGAGTTATCCATAGATAGAGGGTTAAATGAATGGAAGAATGCTAGATCTTACTTAAAACATCGCTATTTAGCTGATAAACTAATCATGGCATTGGCTATAAATAAAACACTACATCAGAAGAACACCTTTAGTAAGGTATATTGCTATGCATACCTAAAGTTACGACATAAACAATATTTGACACGACAAGAGTCTGATACAATATGTTGTTTATTAAGAACTATTGGAAGTTATCTTTCTGAAGATTCACCTGATAGATCTAATTTAATTAAACTAAGAATAGAACTGTATAATGCTGCAAAATTAGTTAGAAAAAGGATTACCAATAATAATCGAATAATATTAGCTGATAGAGTAGAGCATTATAATCAGCATTTGCATGGTACTTTTTATTCTATAGAAGAAATAACTAGTTTATAGTGGGCTAATAATTGAAAGCTCTAAATCTTCTATGAAGAGTTTAGATATGATGAATTACGTCATATAGTGAATAATTTTAAGTGTAAGCGTCTGAACTTCGGTTGATAATTAGTTTTTTCTAATTGTAGTCGGAGGTCAGGCTTTACATATAGGAGAATTTTATGTCTGAATGGACAGGCGAATTATATGGATTTTATACGAACAAACCAACGGAAAGTATTTTTTCTTTTTTTAAATGAGATCCTTAAAATAAATTATCTATACGAATATAATTCATACAACAACGAAGAATCTTTATTTTTTATAAATGATAAAAACATGTTACTTCATCATGAAGATATTTGCTATAACCTCGATATTGACAATAAAGGATATTTTTGCATAGAAGCTAAGATAGTTAATTTACATGGAATAGCTAAATTATTTGAATTTAAATCTGAATCAAATTTTGGACCATATGATATAAATATACAGTTAGATGATATTTTCTATTATGTTTTAGTTTTACCTGACTTCATTGAAAACTCTCAATTTTGTTCGGATATACATAGTCTTTTTGTAAATAATCACGAAAGAATACGCTTATAAGAATAAGGGATTCACACTTATAGCTCAATGTATGGTGAACACTCCCCTAGCACTAAAGATAGTTTTCTATTCATGGGGACAAAATTATAGATCTTAGCCCCAATGATAATATTACAGAAATTGCTCTGTAATATATAAAGGAAACATAATATGGCGTTCCCTTTTTGAATAAGATTAAAATAAATTACTTATATAATGCATTAATAATTATGCTACTTTTTAGTGAACCTTTTTCAACAATTTGAGATTGAGCATATGGTTTTGCAAAAAAACTAATATCAAATTGATTATTAAGATCTGCACTAAAACTTTTATTCACTCCAGATAGATTTATTGGGCTTGAGTCTGCCCATGATAAATAAATTCCTACACCAGATAAATTGGTTTTAAGTTCACCACCAATACCATTATTTAATGCACCTTGGCTACCAGGCTTAACTTTGATATCAATATGCTCAGGTTTAAAACCACTTTTTTGGCAATCAACAATAAACTGTGTTTTTACGGCTGGTTGATTACCAGCTAATAAATTACTTTCGTTGATAACATCAAAATCTACTATTTTATTAAATCCTTTTCCATTATTAATATCACAAGTGATTCTAACTACATCCAAAGAAATTGTTAATTGAGCATCAGGTAAGATTTCATCTGATAAACTTGGTTGAGGAAAATTACTTAAACAAGTAATAATAAAATACATATATATTTTTTTATTCATACAAAAACTCATATCAGATATATTTTATTTTGATAGTTATATGGGTATTTCCATTACCCAAATGAACGGACTTTCCTCCTAATGGAAGTACAACTGGTTTTATTTTAAGTTTAACTTTCATCAATGAAGCATCCGTTTTTTTAAAAAAAAGTGCCTTCCCCATTGGTACCCCTTCACCAATAGCACCTATTTGTTCATCTTCCCACGACACAAAATAGCCAAGTGTGGTATTTTTTGAACCAATATAACCCACACTACCCATGGTTAAATGAGGATTAGCAGGTTCAAAAAGTATTGTAACTCTTTGTGGCTTAATTGTGCCCGTACAATCCAAAAAGAGTGTTGAGTGCCCTTCAACTTCACCCGATAAAATAGTCGCTGTATCAACTGCTCCAAAAGTAACATTGTCAACAGTAGCGGGTAAGCATGTAGCTATTTTTACATTCATACTAAATTGCGATTGAACAGCACCGCCAATGATTGAGGTTGCATTTAACTCAGAGCCATAACAACTTCTTGTGATAAAGATTAACAGGCTGGTAAGCAATATAGATTTGCACATAGTCCCTCAACTAATTGAAAGTTAGTTTAATGTTTAACGCCGTATTTGCTGCACCAGGAGAAACAGTCTCCCCAAGAGCAACAGGTTTAACTTTGATTGGAATAGTAAAACTTTCTTGCGTTGGCTTGTTTGTTGGGGTAATTGTACTGCCATTAATAGTAATTGCTGTATCCACAGGTTTAACGGTCGAATCTCCCCACTTAAGTTGATAACCCACCGTTGAATTTAATTTAGTATTAATAATGCCATTTGCTACATCTTTAACACCATCAGCCGCCGTAAATGCTAATGTGTAATTAGTCATTTTTGTATCGCATACAATAGCCAATGATATTACCTTCTCTGCGACAGCTCCTTTTTTAATATCACCCGCGCTTTGGTCACCAAATGTCACATCACCAACCGTTGTACTGCAAGAGGCTTTCACTGTCATACTTAAATTTGAAGTGACTGTTCCACCAGTAACATTAGAGGTGAAACTTGTTGCTCCAACATAAATAGGAAATAAAATAACGCTAAACATAAAACAAGATTTTTTTACCATCGTTAACTCCATTTAATTTAACTTTATATTAATCGTTAATGCAGTATTAGCCGGCCCAGGGATTGGCTGAGTGGATAACGCAACAGGTTTTACCCTTATCGGAATAGTAAAATTATTGGTTTTTGGCTTTGTATTCGGAGCTATTGCCACATTATTAATAACTACAGCACTATTAATGGGTTTAACCGTGCTATCTGCCCAAGAAAGTTGATACCCCACAGAACTATTATCTTTAACCTTAATGATCCCTGTTGTGGCATTATTCACACCATCTTTACCAGAAAAACTGAGTGTGTATGCAGGTAATACAGCATTACACGTAAAAGAAATATTTATATTTTTTCCTGCAATAGTATTCATTTTTACGTCACTAGCGGTTTGTTCACCAAATGCGACGTCATTAACAGACACTGCACAAGAAGCATTATTTATCAACGTCATCGATGTTGGTGCACTAAGAGCAACGCTTTCCTTTTGTAACGTATTGCCCATTTGACCAATTCGAGAATAATAATTACGTTTCAACATATAGACAGGATTAATAACCGTTTTTCCTACAGGTGGCTTTTTTTGTAAATAAACAACGCCTGAATCAGTACCACCACCGGGACCTGTTAAATTGGTCCAGCCAACCCCAGATATTTTATAATCAAGAACTAGCAGCCAAGAAGAATTAGCACAACTTCCCGTTGAACGAAAACGCAAGTATCCATCTGGTGAATTCTTATCAACTGTACCAGTAGTCGGGCATAATGTTGGTGATGATCCATATTGATCAACAATATAAATATAATTTCCATTTGTATTTCCCGCCCCACTATTAGCACGTAGACATTGACCAGCAACGTTTATAGGGGCGTCTGGCGCACCAAAAGAATAAAGCTTATCTCCCACTTTTTTATTTGTAATATCTATTTGGGCTGGAAAATTATATTTGATTGACACATTCCGACATCGAGCAGCAGAAGTATCCATAGCAATAAAAAATAATAATAGCGTGAAATAAAATGATTTATTTTTCATTTTTACTTCCTTAATTAAGCTCAATAACACGTCTAGCACCATAATCATCAATAGCTTCAACGGTTACTTTACCTAACAATGGGCGCTGCACATTTACCTCACTGAAAGGTGGAAATAAACTAATAGATTGCTCAATGTCTTTTGACAAGACCAAAGGATTATTATTGACTGACACTTGAGTTAATGCAAAATAGTAAGGTGTAGGATTCTTTAAAACTGAACCACTATATGTCAGACTTTTTTCTGCATCCTCGCGTTTTTCAGCTAAAATCTTAGGGCGATAAATCAGTTTAACTTGTGTGTTTAATGCAACAGCAAGCACATTACTGTCATCGGCAGAAGAAATTGGCGGGATTTCCTGAATATTGAGCCAAAACAATGATTCCCTATCTTTAGGTAAAATATCATTTACATATAGCAAGCGGATTAATTGTTTTTCTCCTCCAGTTATTTTGAATAAATTAGGTGCAGGAATAAAGAACACTTCATTCCCATTAAGATTATCAATCCAAACTTGGCCACCATAGGTTTTATCACTATTATTCTTAACTTCTATCGCGATATTCTTGCGACCTTCATCATAAATAAAGCGAGTACCATTAAGCGTAAACGCTGAATATGCTTTAAAACAGGTTAATGACGATATGATTAAAGCAAAAACAAATACTATTCTATTCATTACATTCAATTTCCATAATTTTATGATCATTAGATTCTACTTTCTCCAAATTTAAAGTACATTTTTCACCATTAGGTGATATAACGAATAGCTTATTAGGCTTATCTAATAAATTTAATAAAAGAACCCCAGAATTTGAAACAAACCCTATATATTCATCGTTTTTATTTCTAACAGCACTTCCAGCAGAAATAAAATCACCATTTTTATTTTTTATTCTTAATATATACCTTTGAATTGTTGAATATTTAAACTCGCGATAAATAATAGCTTTATCTACTGGAGTAAAATTTTGAACAGAATCAAGTAATTCAACATTATTCGGAATTTCTTCTGTATTTATTTTTAAATTATTTTCAATGTATGGTGATACCCCAACAATAGTGTTTCCTTCTTTGTCAGTTGGCGGTGAATCATTGAATGTTATACCCTCTATATTTTTAATTTTTGCAATTGCGACAGTATCTCTTCTGACATTACTGAATAATAATCCTGTATCTGGGGTGGCTAATAAACTTCCTGAAGCATTAATAGAACTGGTAGTTTGATGGCCATTCTGAGAAATCGCATATCCCGTATTAATAATACTATGATCAATACCAAAATAAGCAGAATTAGACCAGTTATCACGATCTTTACTTGTATTGATACTATAGTTTATTTTTTCATTAATACTTCCAGAAACACCAGAATTAAAACTAGCTTTATTTTTCCTATCGTAGCTAACAGAATTTGCCCAAAAATGATTTTTATCATATAAGCTAAAGGGAATATTTATTCCAACAGAAATAATATAATTATCATGCTCATAATCGTTTAATTTTTGATAATCCGCTGATAATGAGAAATCGACAGATTTAATTGTTGTATTGTAAGTAATATTTGCGCCAACTTCATTACTAATACTATTTCTATATGTTTGCATCCAAGCAGATAAGCTAACAAAGCTACCATCAAAACTTTGGGACAATATCGTTTCATAACGCTCTTTACGATTACTGCGATGATATAAAGCATTTGAATTAAATTCATTAAAATCAACATAATCTTTACCAGTATAGCGATATGCGAGTAGCTGTAAATTAGTATTATCAGTCAATGAATTTGCATATTGTAACGAATAGCTGATACCAGACTGCCTAACTTCGGGTGCTGTTGGTGTCTGTTTTTGAAATACACTTACAGCAGTATTAGCAGTAAATGACATTGCACCAAATCGTCCAAAATCTTTACTCATTCCTAATGCTGCACTTTTATAATTATTATGCAAAATTCCCGCAGCATGAACCGTAACATTAGTTAATCCGTAGTCAAATGCACCTAGAAAAAATAAACTATTTTCTCTTTTACCTACTGTTTCTTTTTCTCCGATAGCAATGTTGTAATTTATTTCATCTGTGCGTAATAAGGAAGAAAGTGTGGCAACAGGATAATAGCGAACTGTTTTTGTCCCATCACTTTCTTCTACTGTCACTGTTATATTTCCATTACTTACTGGTGCTATATTTTTTAATTGATAAGCCCCTGCGGGAACAACTTGTGAACTTAATACATATCCATTTTGAGATATAGTAATTTTAGCATTAGAGTTTGCAACACCAGAAATAACCGGTGCATAACCTCGTTTTTCCCATGGGCGCATATCCCTTTCCGAGCGCAGTGACATTCCATAAAAAGCAAAGTTAGGTAATATTGATAAAGAGGTTATTGTTTTACCTACGGTAAAACTTCCTTGTATTGATTTAATTGCTGTGGAAACTGTTGCCTCCGATGTTTCTGTACCCGAGTTCCTTTGGTAACTACTACGAACATAAGCGACCCAACGACCTAAATTAGCATATAAATCAAAATCACCATAAATTTGTGCTTGTGAAGAACTGGTTTTAGAAATATAGCCCGAATAGTTTAATTTAATACCTGTTATCCCATAATCCCATTCCTGCCGGCGCAGAGATTCATCTAATGCAATTTGAGGAATACTAAATGTTAAAGTTTGCTTCGAATTATCAAAAATAACCTGAGCCCCAGGATAACGGCTAATATCATAACAATCGCGCTCAGGATGATAATATAATTCAAATAAATTTAATTTTATTGGAAGCGATAACTCATTAATCCAATCTTTTTTTAAACATAAATTTTCATTATCTTCTGGTGAGATAATTAATTCTTTTTTACTAATTAATTTTCGATTAAAAATAACCTCAACAATATAATGCCCAGCAGGATAATTGGTATTTTCATCAAATACACCAGCAGCTTGCAGTTGAACTCCTCCATGTAAGAAGTCCATATTTAAATCTGCGCAAACATAAAATGGACTTACTAACAAGGATAACACAAAAGCATTAATTGATTTTAAACGCATTGATATTATCCATTAATATTTTCAAATGAAATAAAGGATCAATGACCCTTTATTCCAGTCATAATGCTTATATTAAACTTTATTTATATTCACAAAAATAGAATAGATTAAAAGCACCCTAAATAGAGCATAATAATAACTATTATTAGAATAATTAAATAAAAGTAACTACATTGATAATAGACATTATAAAATTAAATAATGAAACATTATTTATAAGCTACTGCATAAGTTGCGCTTGAAATTACAGTACCCTCTGTAACAGTTTGACCTGCCGTTGCTGTCATTCTTGCTTTAAATTTCATATTACCAATTGGATCATTACCATTACCAAAATCAACACTTTGGTTATTATAAGTTACATCCTGATTAGGTGTGGTTGAATTAATCGCTGTTAATTGAATAGATACACCACCGGCAGTACCTTTCATATTAGCAAGACCTGAATTAGTAAAACCTGCACTTTGCCAACCAACTTGGCCACTGGTTTTTTTCAGGCATTCATCCGTACGAGGGACTAATTCAAATTCAACATATTTACCATTGGTATCTGCAGTGGTCATTTTACCCAAATCGATTGTTGATTTAACTAAACCACCAATTTCTGTATCAATATCACACGTTTCCGACGTAACCGCACCAATAAATTGAACTTCACCGGTATTAGCTAATGTATATCCACTAAATAATGCACTGCTCATGACTAAAGGTAATAATAATTTTTTCATTTAAACTTCCCCATATATTAAATATTAATTAACAACAATTAAATCAGAATTAATACCTATCAGTTAATTCATTAAATGTTAAAAACTCACTCCATGATGAGTCCAATATCATCAGTATTTTATTAAGTAAGGTAACAGTAATATTTGTAGTTCCATTTTCATATCGAGAAATTTGTTGCTGACTAACATTCAATATGATCGCTAAATCCTGTCCTGTTAAACCTAACTCTTTCCTTTTATACTTTATAAACAACCCTGTTTTTTTATTAAAAAAATCCGACATACTAACGCTATTATTATCATCTTTTTTCATTTGTGAAAGCATTCCTTTTTCTTACTTTACCCTCTACTTAACTAAAATTTTTATTACTATATTGTCATAATTAGACTTAGTAAAAACGTTTTAATCGATCAATTAAGTGAAATGCGATAGATAAAACCTATCATAATTAGACCATCGATCGGAGATACCGATCATAAATGTAAAAAAATCAACATAATCTGTTGATATATAATGACAAATGAAAATTAACAACTTACATAATAACAACAGCAATCTTACATATATAGATACATTTCTGTTTACCTGGAATTAAAAGTTACATTTTGTAACACTTTTATCCTTCTTGATAACTCTAACTTCCTCCTA
>NZ_CAWPAV010000124.1:0-1617 GCF_963885725.1 Proteus sp. G4380 | reverse complement strand
TTTATGGGATTAATAATTCAAGAGCAATGTGTTATTGTTGATCATAATTGCCCCGACTGGCTAATAACTCAGTCTGAAGGGAATCCAACTATTGATTATACAGATGGCTTAAAAGTTTATGCTATTTTTAAAAGACAATTCCTTTCAGGTAAAAGAAGACGTAATAGAAAACAACGTCAACTGGGGGATAATTGTCCTTTAATTTATGCTTTGAAAAAAAAGGATGATTTATATACAAATATTTCTAGCATAAAAAAACTCAATGATAGCTTCAAAATCATTTGCAATAAACTTATGGAATTAGAACCTAAAGGGTATCAACTAATAATATCAATGCCTTCAGCCCATAATATTAGCCCTATTATCGCAAAACGTTTAGCAAAAAAATTTAATGCCACATATTTAACTGATATTTTAAGAAAAATAACAGTCGATAATGCTTTTCAACTTCTCGATAAAGCAGATATTAATATTGAAGAGGCTAAAAGTCTTAGTTTCAAAATTAAATTACAAGCAAAAGAAGTTGGACTTAAAGGAGGGTTTTCACTAAAAAGTATCCCTACTGAATTTAGGAATATATTTCCACCATTTGTTTTAAACACACAAGCATCATCCAATACTGAAAAAATCAGAATATTACTTGTCGATGATCTTATGGCTACAGGAACAACATTAACTACAGCTAGGGATATCATTGCACAACAGTATCCAAATGCCATTATACATGCTATCTGCCTATTCAGTTCAATAAAAAAACAAAACAAAAAAACTTGATAATATCAAGATAAACAGGTATAAAGGCGTTATAGAGTGTGCTTGAGTCTCCCCGCTCTTAAAATCCAGATGAGACCCGCGTAAGCACCTGACTGAGGTCAGCTTGTAAAGAGCAAGTATCAGTCGATTAGGCAGCGGCTAATCCTTCAACACATATTGTTGTCGTAGAGAAATATCAAAAGGAGAACTTAGGTTCTCCTTTTACTTTTTAATCTTATGTGAAAAATTAACAAAGCATTCTTCCTTTCAAATTTCGTTACTACTATTTATCACGCCCTTTATAAATACTTCTTAATACTCTCTACTATTACAAAATAGCTAGCCCTATTAAAAGAGTAAGTAATCAGAAACTAATTTTGTAATAAAAAACAGACTAGTTACGCCATAAATATACAGAAGAGGGCCTAAACTCTCTCTTTCTATATTCAATAAATATTTGTTTTACTGATTTCAATAAAGTATTAAAAACTTCATTCTGCGATGCCCTGATCTTTTTTCCTTTTGGAGTAATAAAAGTCACTTCTTTTCCACTATGACTACAAGCAGTACTAACTGTACTGCTTGTCTTCACGAGTCTCAATATCAGAACCTCATTCTAAAGCGCTAACGCACAATTGAAAATAAAGTGACAAGCTCCTGCGAAGCACCGCATATTACCCTCCTACTGACCATTTGATATTAATTGGAATTTGAAGGCTTAAAGTTGTTGTATGGATATCATTGTACTTTGGTCTATGACAAAAGAAACTGAGTTAGCCGGAAAACCACACCTTATATCGCGCCCCTGAAAGATGGGTTTTACGACGCACCTGATAATTTGATAAAGGGAACATACACTATATT
>NZ_CAWPAV010000123.1:0-6518 GCF_963885725.1 Proteus sp. G4380 | reverse complement strand
TTGATATCGTTGATAAATACTCTAGTAATCAGTCAAGTTGAAATATTTAGTTTAGGTATAGAAAAATTACTTTGCCAGATTAAAAAAATTAATATTCGTAAGATTATGAATGATGAATGTGAAGCTTTTCGTTATTGCAGACAATATTCTGTCAATCTTATTATTTTTTATTCTTTACCTACTGTCTCTTTAATAGATGTAATAAAAAGAATTAAACGTTTTTCTCCCATTATAAAAATAGTGGTTATTTCGCCTAAAATAGACTCAATACTTTCCGTCACATTGCTACAGTTAGGTATTGAAGGGTTTATCGTTATAGATTCCTCTGCTGCGAATGTGCTTCAGGCCATTCGACAAGTCTGTATTGGTCAACGTTATATTAGCCCAGAAATTGCTATGGATATTGCATTAACGAAAGTTCAAGCAGACTTAAATCCGCTACATCATCTTTCTGAAAGAGAGTTACAGATAATGTCGATGATTATAAGAGGGAAAAAAATAGCACAAATTGCACAAGAGCTGAATATCAGCACTAAAACAGTAAATAGCTATCGTTATCGAATGTTTAGTAAACTTAAAATCTCAGGTGATGTAGAATTAACTCATATAGCAGTTCGTTATGGGTTAATCGAGATAGAGAGTTACTTACAAAGTGGAAAACATATTTGATGCTAAAGCATTTCTAAGTCGAGTAACGAGTCAACCGGGTGTGTATCGAATGTATGACGCCTCAGGCACCGTTATTTATGTTGGAAAAGCAAAAGATCTGAAAAAACGATTATCAAGCTACTTTCGTGCTCAGGTAAATAGTCGTAAAACAGAAGCATTAGTAAAATGTATTGCCAATATTGATGTTACCGTGACACATACGGAGACAGAAGCGCTACTTTTAGAGCATAGCTATATTCAGCGTTATCAGCCTCGCTATAATGTGTTACTACGAGATGATAAGTCCTATCCGTATATTTATTTAAGTGCAGACAAACACCCAAGATTGGCGAGTTATCGTGGTGCTAAACATGCTAAAGGGGAATACTTTGGCCCTTTCCCTAACTCTTTGGCGGTGAGAGAAACATTAGCTTTAATGCAAAAATTATTTCCTATTCGTCAATGTGAAGATAGTGTTTACCGCAATCGCTCACGCCCTTGTTTGCAATATCAAATAGGCCGTTGTCTCGCCCCTTGTGTAAAAGGTTATGTCTCTGATGAAGAGTATGCACAGCAAGTCAATTATGTGCGTCTTTTTTTATCCGGCGATGACAGCCAAGTGATTGAAGGCTTAATTAAACGAATGGAAGAGGCAAGCCAAGCGTTACGCTTTGAAGAGGCTGCGCGTATTCGTGACCAAATTCACGCGGTAAGACAAGTTACTGAAAAACAGTTTGTGGCTAATATTGGCGATGATCTCGATGTGATTAGCGTGGCATTTAATGGTGCTATTGCTTGTGTGTATGTGCTCTTTTTCCGTCAAGGTAAAGTGCTTGGTAGTCGTAGTTATTTTCCTAAAGTACCGGCAAATACATCATTAGACGAAGTGGTACAAACCTTTATTGGACAATTTTATTTACAAGGCAGTGCGATCCGCACTTTACCCACAGAAATTTTGCTCGATTTTAATCTTGAAGATAAAACGATTTTAGCGGAGTCAATTTCTTCGATAGCAGGACGTAAGATCCATATCCAAACCAAACCCCGTGGTGATAGAGCACGCTATTTAAAACTAGCACGAACTAATGCAGCTACGGCATTAGCCACTAAGCAAGTTGAACAATCAACCATTTCTCAACGTTATAACTCGTTAATGTCACTTTTAGAGATGAAAGAGATAAAACGAATGGAATGTTTTGATATTAGTCACACTATGGGAGAGCAAACTGTGGCTTCATGTGTCGTATTTGACATGAATGGCCCATTAAAATCGGAATACAGGCGCTATAATATTAGTGGGATCACTCCGGGGGATGATTATGCCGCGATGAATCAAGTATTGACTCGTCGTTATGGCAAGTCATTAGAAGAGAGTAAAATACCTGATATTATTTTTATCGATGGTGGTAAAGGGCAATTAGCACAAGCCATTGACGTATTTCAATCACTTGATGTTGATTGGGATAAATCACACCCTAAATTAATTGGTGTCGCGAAGGGGAGTGATCGTAAAGCGGGGTTAGAGACACTATTTTTTAAACCAGAAGGCGAAGGTGTGGCACTTCCTTCTGATTCACCCGCGTTACATTTGATCCAACATATTCGTGATGAGTCGCATCGTCACGCAATAACGGGGCATCGTCAGCGTCGTGCTAAGGTTAAAAACACCAGTTCTCTAGAATCGATTGAGGGGGTGGGACCAAAACGACGTCAAATGCTATTGAAGTATATGGGTGGTTTACAAGCTTTACGTGATGCAAGCGTTGAAGAAATTGCGAAAGTTCCCACAATTTCGACCGCGTTAGCAGAAAAAATTTTTAATGCGTTGAAACACTAAGTGTATTGATGCACCATATTAATAACTCTCACTTTTCTAGGTCGTGTAGAACGCTATGCAACTAAATATTCCAACTTGGCTAACTTTATTTCGTGTCGCTTTAATTCCATTCTTTGTTTTGGTGTTTTATTTACCATTTAAAGATGCTCCCCTTATTTGTGCCATTATTTTTATGGTAGCTGCCGCCACTGACTGGTTTGACGGTTTTTTAGCCCGCCGTTGGAAGCAAACCACTCGCTTTGGGGCTTTCCTTGATCCAGTTGCGGATAAGGTAATGGTTGCTACAGCATTAGTATTAATTACTGAACACTATCATGTATGGTGGATCACTTTACCGGCAGCGACCATGATCGCACGTGAAATTATCATCTCATCACTAAGAGAGTGGATGGCTGAATTAGGTAAACGTAATAGTGTGGCAGTTTCTTGGATTGGAAAAGTGAAGACTACCGCACAAATGGGTGCACTTGTTGTGCTATTATGGCGTCCGACTATTGAAGCTGAGTGGTTCGGATTTGTATTGTTATACATTGCGACGGTATTAACATTCTGGTCTATGTTCCAATATTTGAGTGCTGCATGGTCAGATTTGCGTGAAGCTTGATCGAAATGACTGAAAATTCACCGAACAGTCAAAAAGATGCAAATATAGTGTTGACTAGATTCAGGAAATCAGTAGAATGCAACGCATCGAAAGGCACAACGGTTTACAGAAATAAATAAGTAAATCAGCAAGTTCGGTAAAGCGGGAATAGCTCAGTTGGTAGAGCACAACCTTGCCAAGGTTGGGGTCGCGAGTTCGAGTCTCGTTTCCCGCTCCAATCTCTTAAGAGATTGAGCAGTTGAGGCGCGTTGGCAGAGTGGTCATGCAGCGGATTGCAAATCCGTGTACCTCGGTTCGATTCCGGGACGCGCCTCCATAAATGCCCAGGTGGTGAAATCGGTAGACACAAGGGATTTAAAATCCCTCGGCCTTTAGGCTGTGCGGGTTCAAGTCCCGCCCTGGGCACCACTCCTAATTGAGAGAGTGGTGTAAAAAGACCATAAATAATGGCATTGGGAAGTAGTTAGTCGTCCTTACCAGTAAAAATTAGTTATAATTTTACGGACGCACCACAGAATTTAGCCCAGGTGGTGAAATCGGTAGACACAAGGGATTTAAAATCCCTCGGCCTTTAGGCTGTGCGGGTTCAAGTCCCGCCCTGGGCACCATATAAAATACGGACCTTAATTTAGGTCCGTTTTTTCTTCTAACCACAACGCTGGTGGTTGGTATAGGAAAAGTAGTTTTAGCGTAATAAATATTGTTATTAGCTACATAAAGTTAAAACAAAAAATGATTTAAGTTTATTTATTATGTACTTAACTAATAAATAAGTACCAAAAATAAATAAATACAATTTAGCCCAGGTGGTGAAATCGGTAGACACAAGGGATTTAAAATCCCTCGGCCTCTAGGCTGTGCGGGTTCAAGTCCCGCCCTGGGCACCATATAAAACTTTACTACTACTTTAGTAAGTTAAAAATACTAAGCCACCCAATAGGGTGGCTTTTTGCTTTCTAAACACCTCGCTTTCACTAAACCAAGTTATAACACACCTAGAATAATTTCATAAAATGACTATCATTTTATAAATCCGTGATGTTATATTATAACAAAATATCATGGGTGGTTTTGTTTATGTGGATAGTTAATTTTAAAAATTTCTCTTGGCGAGCAGTTTCGATATTGATGTCTTTCTTTTTATTGATGACTGCACCAAAAGTTTTAGCACATCCTCATAGCTTTATTGATATGCAAACAACTTTTAATACACAAGATGATAAGTTAATTGGATTAACTTTTTCTTGGGTTATGGATCCGATAACCTCAATGGATATTCTGTACGATATATATAATGCACAACCAGAAAGTGATATTTGGAAAAAACAGGCGGCGAGATTAATGAGCAATATATTATCTCAGAACTATTTTTCCGAGTTTTATATGGATGGGAAAAAACAAAAGTTCCGTCGTATACCAAGCCATTACACTCTTATAAAAGAGAAGTTACAGGTGAAGTTTAGCTTTGATGTGCTATTTATCACCCCATTGCCATTTGCTAAACATCATTTTGAACTTTTAACTTATGATCCCACTTTTTATGTCAGCATGACCTATCGTGACAATACACAGATCATATTGCCTTTAGAAATGATCGCTGATTGTAAACACAAACTGATTGAACCTTTTGTTGATGAAAGTTTAAAAGAATATGCACAATCATTAGATATCAATGGCTCTGCTGATAGTGATTTAAATTTAGGGCTCTCTTTTACACAACGAGTACAAGTATTATGCCAATAAATATAACGAAGGAAAGGGGATTACTAATTAGCTTACTCACAGTGATAGCCAGTTGTTTGTTATTGATTGCTTATTATTGGTCTGAACTAACTTATTTTAATGTTCAATGGCAAAAAGTTATCAATAGCTATCTTGCAGAATTAATGCAAGATATTAGCGAAAATAATTGGCAAGTAGGCTTTATATTAATAGGTGTTAGTTTTTTGTATGGGTTACTGCATGCTGTTGGCCCTGGGCATGGAAAAGTCATTATTAGTACTTATATTGCTACTCACCCGACCAAATTAAAACAAAGTGCGTGGTTAAGTGTCCTTGCTTCATTGCTACAAGGTACAGTTGCCATAGTTATCATTACTGTTATATTAATAATATTAAACCTATCAAGCTCTCATTTAAAAATAGCGAGTCATTACATTGAAAATAGTAGCTATTTATTAATTTCATTATCTGGCATTATTATTTTTATCCAGTCTATTCGTCGTTTATTGTCAGACTATAAAAAGCGTGCTTTTTATATTAAACAGGCAACACCTATCATCAAGCGATCTAGATATCTCTATAAACATAAAAGCAACCAAACAATCTCACAAACATCATGTTGTGGTCATAAACATGTGGTGACTTCCAATGAATTACAAGGGAATTGGTCGGCACAATTGTTGGTACTATTCGCTATTGGCAGCCGCCCTTGCTCTGGCGCATTGTTAGTATTGTTATTTTCATATGCATTAAATATCTATCTTTGGGGAATAGCAGCTGTCATTGCAATGGCAATAGGAACGGCTTTAACCATTACTGCAATTGCATTAACAGTTTATTATATGCGAAATGTTGCTTATCGGTTTTCGGTAAAAAATACTAATTTATCTTTTAGGTATATGGCGGAGTTACTACGTCTATTAGCAGGAATATTGTTTATATTTTTAGGTATACTTATGTTTAATAGTGCAATAACATTAAATAGAGAAGATATAATGCTGTTATTTCGCTAATAGTTACAGGTTAATGACATGGCAATGTAAGAAAACGCAGACTTTCCTTAATAGAACGTCTGCGTTTCAAATATTAGTTATTTTGCATATTGGTATTATTTTTTTCTAACCATTTTTGCATTTGTTCAATTTCAGGGCCTTGTGCATCAATAATAGCTTGTGCTAATTTGCGCATTTCAGGATCAGTACCATACTTTAGCTCGATTTTTGCCATATCAATTGCTCCCAAATGGTGAGCGATCATTCCCTGCGCAAATGCAACATCTGCATTATCACTATTCATTCCTTTTGCCATATTTTCATGCATTTTATTCATTGAATCCATGAGCTCTTGGTTCATAGGAGAGTTACTCTGTGCCACATTAGTACTCATATTCATATGTGAATTATTGGCTATTGCACCAAAAGAGAGTGAACCCATTAAAACGATGGCGATAGGTAAAACTTTTTTCATCAGTGTTCCCTTTATATTGTATGAATTATTCTTATTCTAAAGATTCCCCTTAGGGGAAGGTCAAGGTTACAACTAAAAGTTTAGAATACTTTACTTTTAATGACATTTTATCTTATAAAGTATTATCAATAGACTTGAATAAATAATTGTTATAATAGCTATAATGAAAACCAGATATACTTGCGATAAATCTTATTTTTAACGCATGTCCAAATAATAATTAAAATCAGAATTTAAGTA
>NZ_CAWPAV010000122.1:0-49734 GCF_963885725.1 Proteus sp. G4380 | reverse complement strand
TATTTTATAAGGGTGGATACTTAAAATAGCATACACAGTTAAGGTAATTTAAATTATTTTAAAAATGTTAAAATTTATGTATTCCTAGAGAGCATTGTATGATCTACATCTAACTTGTAATGATGGTATACAGTTCTTTCTTGTAGATCCTTAGAATGATAATAAAATTTAATTTGTTACAAAAAAATGCAGTTGCTTGCGAACTAGGAGGTGTAAACGACAACAAACAAATGTAAAGTATTCAGTATGTCTTTGCTCTCTTTTTCAGAGTAAGGTACTGTCTGAATCGGAAGTCCAATTTAGACTTTTGATAAAAAACACCAGGTATATGTAATTTAAAAATCAAAAATAAGTGAAGAATAAACAATGATTAATGCAAATCGTCCGATAATGAATCTCGACCTCGATCTGCTTAGAACGTTTGTTGCTGTAGCAGATTTGAATACTTTTGCAGCCGCTGCGGCCGCTGTATGTCGAACTCAATCTGCAGTCAGTCAGCAGATGCAACGTTTAGAGCAATTAGTCGGCAGAGAACTCTTTGCCCGTCATGGTCGTAATAAACTGTTAACAGAGCATGGCTTACAATTATTAGGCTATGCACGTCAAATTCTCCGTGCTAATGATGATGCAACTGCTTCATTAACATATAGCGATGCTGAAGGTGAGTTACGTATTGGTGCATCTGATGATTCCGTCGATACACTACTACCATTTTTGTTAAATCGTATTGCATCAGTATATCCACGTTTAGCGGTTGATGTGCGTATTAAGCGTTCTCAATTTATTGAGACTATGCTTGATAACCACGAAATCGACTTAGCATTAACCACTGCACGTATTGGACATCATCCACGCACAGCGTTACGTACAGCGCCTGTTTTGTGGCATTGTGCCCCTGATTTCCAATTACAAATGAATGAGCCTATTCCTTTAGTGGTCATGGACGAAACTAACCCATTCCGTCAGTTGGCAACAAATACACTAGATGACGCAGGTATTCAATGGCGTATTGCGTATGAAGCGGCTTCTTTATCTGCGGTTCGTGCTGCTGTAAATGCCGAAGTGGGGATCACAGCTCGTCCATTAGAAATGCAAAATGCTGATTTACGTATATTAGGCGAAAGCGAAGGGTTACCTCGTTTGCCTGAGACTCAGTACTGGTTATATCGTAATTTTGATGAGCAAAACGAAGCTGTATTAACGGTATTCAATGCCATCGAAAATAAGAAAACGCCTTATACTGTCACTTCAGTTGAAGAAGCGCATTCTTTAGATTTAGAGTAAGGCGCAGAGTGATATTGTTATCATGATTATTTGGATAACCCATATTAACGGTTAAAAATAGTCAAACGAAACAATAAAGTGATATATCACAATCAACGGAAACAGGTGCTATAAACGCATTTGTTTCCGTTTTTTTATGCTTTATTTTTAAATAGTCACATTGGTTTAATATTTATAGAGATTAATGTATATCACAGTGTGATCCACCTCTCTTTTCCCGCTCAATCACTTTGTTAAAAAATTGTATGCAGGTGTGATGGGTTACACGCTTGTAGAAATTGTTAACAAATAAAAGGTTTGTCTAGGTTTTCAGGGAATAAATAGTCAAATGAAAACGGATATTTGACCTTCTCCACATTATTGGAAAGTTAATTTGTTAAAATTTGGATAAAATTTAAACTGATTATGTATTTTTTCGACTATTTTGTGAGTTTGATCAAAAAAATAAGGCACATTTGCCTATATAGAGTCAGGTTTTTCCTGAGATACTGGTGTAGTAAAATCGAATTATCGGTTAGACTAAGCGTGTTAGCAGAAAATTTGTAGGTTGACTGACACGTTTTAGCATTGGCCAGTAATTGGGTGTTAAAAATGAGTGTTAAATTTGTTAAGAAGCGATGGAAAACTGAGTGAGTTATCACAATGTTTTCCTTAAAAGAAGAAAGGTTTAAATAGATTGTTATCATTTATTTAATTAGCAAGTCTGTTGTTTTACCTTTTTTTTCGTATTAATAAATGTGGTGTAAACCGCCGGATAAGAGTTGGTTAATTGACACCACCTTTGATGAGTAAGCAATGAGTATGTCTACGACCACCGAAGTTATCGCCCACTATTGGGCATTTGCTGTCTTCTTAATAGGCGCATTGGGGTTATGTTCGCTCATGTTGCTGGGTGCCCGCTATTTAGGCGGCCGTGCACAAGCAAGGGCTAAACATGTTCCTTATGAATCTGGCCTTGATTCCGTTGGCAGCGCTCGTCTGCGCATGTCAGCTAAATTCTATTTAGTTGCCATGTTTTTCGTAATTTTCGATGTTGAAGCACTGTTTCTTTATGCTTGGGCCGTTTCCGTACGTGAAGTGGGCTGGTTAGGCTTTATTGAAGCAGCTGTCTTTATCGCAATTTTATTAGCTGGATTATTCTATTTGGTTCGTATTGGTGCATTAAATTGGACACCAGTTCGCTCTCGCCGTGAAACCGCGGGTAAAAGCCATGTCAGATTAACCAGCGGCAAACATCCGCAGCAGTAATAAGCGAGGCATTAAAAATGGATTATACGCTCACCCGCATAGATCCGAACGGTGAGAATGACCGTTATCCCCTGCAATCACAGGAAATTGTCAGTGACCCGTTAGATGCTCACGTTCATCGCAGCGTGTATATGGGAAAACTGGAACATGCGTTACATGACGTTGTGAACTGGGGCAGAAAAAACTCTTTATGGCCATATAATTTTGGTCTTTCCTGTTGTTACGTTGAAATGGTGACGTCATTTACTGCGGTCCATGACGTAGCGCGTTTTGGTTCTGAAGTATTACGTGCTTCCCCTCGTCAAGCTGACTTTATGGTGGTTGCAGGAACCTGCTTTACAAAGATGGCGCCCGTTATTCAGCGTTTATACGATCAGATGCTAGAGCCTAAGTGGGTTATTTCCATGGGAGCTTGCGCTAACTCTGGTGGTATGTATGACATCTATTCGGTAGTGCAAGGTGTTGATAAATTCATTCCTGTTGATGTGTATATCCCAGGATGCCCACCTCGTCCAGAAGCTTATATGCAAGCATTGATGTTATTACAAGAGTCCATTGGTAAAGAACGTCGCCCATTATCTTGGGTGGTGGGCGACCAAGGCGTTTACCGTGCCAATATGCAGTCAGAACGAGAAAGAAAACACGGTGAGCGGATCGCAGTAAAAAATCTGCGTACTCCAGACGAAATTTAAAGGCTTTTGCCTAAGACGTAACCAGAGCAATGTGTTGCGATCATAGTAACCCTGATCAAAGTTGTGGTGAATAGAAATGACCGATCAGATAGCGCAAAATAGCGCACGGCCAGCGTGGGAAACCAGCGATCATATTGATGATCAGGTGGTTAACGAACTGCGTCAGAAATTTGGGCCAGATGCGTTTACATTCCAGCCGACTCGTACCGGCATGCCAGTGGTATGGGTTAAGCGGGAACAACTTATTGAGGTTATGCAATACCTCAAATCTTTACCAAAACCATATGTCATGCTGTACGACTTGCATGGCGTTGATGAGCGTGTACGCACGCATCGTCAAGGCTTGCCGGCAGCTGATTTTTCCGTTTTCTATCATCTGATATCACTCGATCGTAATAAAGATATCATGCTGAAAGTCGCATTAAGTGAAAAAGATCTTAATCTACCGACTCTCACTTCTATCTTTCCGAACTCGAATTGGTATGAGCGTGAAGTGTGGGATATGTTTGGGATCGTCTTTAACGGACACCCTAATCTACGCCGTATTATGATGTTGCCGAATTGGGAAGGTCATCCACTGCGTAAAGATTATCCCGCTCGTGCGACAGAATTTGATCCTTATGTGCTGACTAAGCAGAAAGAGGATCTGGAAATGGAATCACTGACCTTTAAACCAGAAGAGTGGGGAATGAAACGCGGTACTGAGAATGAGGACTTTATGTTCTTAAACCTTGGTCCTAATCACCCATCTTCTCACGGTGCATTCCGTATTATTTTGCAACTTGATGGCGAAGAAATCGTCAACTGTGTACCTGATGTTGGTTATCACCATCGTGGTGCAGAGAAAATGGGCGAGCGTCAATCATGGCATAGTTATATTCCTTATACCGACCGAATTGAATACCTTGGTGGTTGTGTTAACGAAATGCCTTATGTACTGGCGGTGGAAAAGCTTGCCGGTATTGAAGTACCTGAGCGCGTTAAAGTCATTCGTGTCATGCTGTCTGAGCTATTTCGTATTAATAGCCATTTACTGTATATCAGTACCTTTATCCAAGATGTTGGTGCGATGACACCGGTATTCTTTGCCTTTACTGATCGTCAAAAAGTTTACGATATTGTGGAAGCAATCACCGGTTTCCGTATGCATCCGGCATGGTTCCGTATCGGTGGTGTTGCCCACGATTTACCAAAAGGGTGGGAACGCTTACTACGTGAATTCTTAGATTGGATGCCAAAACGTCTTGATTCTTACGTTAAAGCCGCCTTGCAAAACAGCATTTTAAAAGGCCGTACCATTGGTGTTGCCTCTTATAACGCTAAAGAAGCGTTAGATTGGGGGGTAACGGGTGCCGGGCTTCGTGCTACAGGGGTTGAGTTTGACGTGCGTAAATGGCGTCCATACTCAGGGTATGAAAACTTTGAGTTTGAAATTCCAGTAGCAAGCAATGGTGACTGTTACGATCGTGTCATGCTGAAAGTCGAAGAATTACGTCAAAGCTTACGTATTCTCGAGCAGTGTTATAAAAATATGCCAGCAGGGCCATTTAAAGCCGACCATCCACTGACGACTCCGCCACCAAAAGAGCGCACATTACAGCATATTGAAACCATGATTAACCACTTCTTACAGGTTTCATGGGGCCCTGTTATGCCTGCGAATGAATCATTCCAGATGGTGGAAGCCACTAAAGGGATCAACAGCTATTATTTAACCAGTGATGGCAGCACGATGAGCTATCGTACGCGTATTCGTACGCCAAGTTTTGCTCACCTGCAACAAATCCCAGCGGTTATCCGCGGTAGTCTGGTTTCTGACTTGATTGTCTATCTGGGAAGTATCGATTTTGTAATGTCGGATGTGGATCGTTAATCATGCAAAATGAATTAAACCATAAAGAGGATGCCGCGAAGATTGAAATCGTTGATGTAACTCATTCAAAGAAAAACACGTTTGTTTTAACGCAAGAAGAGCGTGCTGAAATTGAACAAGAAAAACATCACTATGAAGATCCCCGTGCTGCATCGATTGAAGCGCTGAAAATAGTGCAAAAAAATCGAGGTTGGGTTGAAGACGGTGCTATCTATGCTATTGCCGATGTGCTCGGTATACCGGCTAGCGATGTAGAAGGGGTAGCAACCTTTTATAGTCAAATTTTCCGCCAACCCGTCGGCCGTCACATTATTCGTTTTTGTGACAGTGTGGTTTGCCATATTACAGGTTATCAAGGCATTCAGGCAGCTATTGAGAAGCACCTCAATATCCTTCCTGGCCAAACAACACCAGATGGTCGTTTTACCTTACTGCCAACCTGTTGTTTAGGTAACTGTGACAAAGGTCCTACTATGATGGTAGATGACGATACTCACAGTTTTGTTAAACCTGAAGAGATTGAAACGTTACTGGAGCAGTATCCATGACAGCAATTTCAGGAGCAAAACCGATTATTCGTAGCGCAGAAACGCATCCGCTAACGTGGCGCTTACGTGATGATCGTCAGCCAGTATGGCTGGATGAATACCGTGCAAAAAACGGTTATAAAGCGGCAGAAAAAGCATTAAAAAGCATGGCACCTGATGAGGTGACTTCTGAAGTTAAAGATGCAGGCTTAAAAGGACGTGGTGGTGCTGGATTCTCAACAGGCTTGAAATGGAGTCTGATGCCAAAAGATGAAAGTATGAATATCCGTTACATCCTTTGTAATGCAGATGAAATGGAGCCGGGAACCTATAAAGACCGCCTGTTAATGGAAGAACTGCCACATCTGTTAATCGAAGGGATGATTATCGGTGCGCATGCATTGAAAGCTTATCGTGGTTATATTTTCCTACGTGGTGAATATATTGAAGCGGCTCAGCACCTGCGCCATGCTATTGAAGAAGCCAAAGCAGCGGGTTTTTTAGGCAAAAATATCTTCGGCTCTGGTATCGATTTTGAGCTATTTGTTCACACAGGAGCAGGTCGTTATATCTGTGGTGAAGAAACAGCACTGATCAACTCACTGGAAGGTCGTCGTGCTAACCCTCGCTCGAAACCGCCATTCCCTGCAACCTCCGGTGCTTGGGGAAAACCTACCTGCGTGAATAACGTTGAAACGCTGTGTAACGTACCCGCGATTATTGAGCATGGCAAAGATTGGTATATCGGTTTAAGCGCCGGTAAAAGTCCAGATGCAGGTACCAAATTAATGGGATTCTCTGGTCGCGTGAAATATCCAGGCTTATGGGAATTACCTTTTGGTACTACAGCTCGTGAAATCTTAGAAGATTATGCGGGGGGGATGCGTGATGGGCTGAAATTAAAAGCTTGGCAACCCGGTGGTGCAGGAACGGATTTCTTAACAGAAGATCATCTCGATCTCCCTATGGATTTTGGCACGATCGCCAAAGCTGGTAGCCGTTTAGGTACTGCGTTGGCGATGGCGGTAGATAATGAAATTAACATGGTTTCATTAACCCGTAACTTGGAAGAGTTCTTTGCGCGTGAATCTTGTGGCTGGTGTACACCTTGTCGTGATGGCTTGCCATGGAGTGTCGAAATCTTACGCGCGATAGAAAAAGGTCAAGGTCGTCCTGGTGATATTGAGACTCTTGAGCACCTCTGCCGCTCTTTAAGCCCAGGGCACACATTCTGTGCTCACGCACCGGGGGCAGTAGAGCCTTTACAAAGCGCAATCAAATATTTCCGTGAAGAATTTGAGGCTGGCATTATTCAAGAAGACTATACCAATGCCAATCTTATCCGTGGTATTCAGCCTAACTTGCTGAAAAGCCGCTGGTAGTTTTTCACGATACATTCTAGGTTTAACGCCTGCAATGCAGGCCTTTGGGAAGCATGCTGACTATGGCTACGATTCATGTAGACGGCAAAGAATATGAAGTTAACGGGGCTGATAACCTGTTAGAAGCCTGTCTTAATTTAGGCTTAGATATTCCTTATTTTTGCTGGCACCCAGCGCTGGGAAGCGTTGGCGCTTGCCGCCAGTGTGCGGTTAAGCAGTATCAAAATGCTGAGGATACCCGCGGTCGCTTGGTAATGTCTTGTATGACACCTGCGGCTGATGGCACGTTTATCTCCATTGATGACGAAGAAGCGAAAAAATTCCGCGAAAGCGTTGTTGAATGGTATATGACTAACCATCCTCACGATTGTCCTGTTTGTGAAGAAGGGGGGAACTGCCACCTTCAAGATATGACCGTTATGACAGGTCATACTATGCGTCGCTATCGCTTTACTAAGCGTACACATAGAAACCAAGAGTTAGGGCCGTTTATTTCTCATGAAATGAACCGCTGTATTGCTTGTTACCGCTGTGTTCGTTACTACAAAGATTATGCTGATGGCACTGATCTGGGGGTCTTTGGTGCACATAACAACGTGTTCTTTGGACGGGTTGAAGATGGCACATTAGAGAGCGAATTCTCAGGTAACTTAGTTGAGATTTGTCCAACGGGTGTCTTTACTGACAAAACTCACTCATCACGTTATAACCGTAAGTGGGATATGCAGTTTGCCCCTAGTATTTGCCAAGGTTGTAGCATGGGTTGCAATATCAGCCCAGGTGAGCGCTATGGTGAATTGCGTCGTATTGAAAACCGTTATAACGGTACAGTAAACCGTTACTTCCTTTGTGATCGTGGTCGTTTTGGCTACGGTTATGTCAATTTAGCGAGTAGACCTCGTCAACCTAAAAAACGTTTAGGCAGTAACTGGCTTGAAATCAGTGCAGCACAAGCAACGCAAGCCGCTGCAGAAATGCTGAAGAAAGGGCAACGTGTTGTCGGTATCGGCTCACCACGAGCCAGTATTGAAAGCAACTTTGCTTTACGTGAAGTGGTTGGTGCTGAAAATTTCTATAGTGGTATTTCAGCTGCAGAGCAGGCTCGCTTGACCTTAATGCTGGATATTTTACAAAAAGGTGGCGTTTATACTCCATCTCTCCGTGAGATTGAAGACTATGACGCAGTACTGGTGTTAGGTGAAGACTTAACACAGACAGGTGCTCGTATGGCACTGTCAGTACGTCAAGCCGTAAAAGGTAAAGCACGTGAGATGGCAGCCGCACAAAAAGTGGCTGATTGGCAAATTGCCGCCATCATGAATATCGGTCAACGGGCGAAATATCCACTGTTTGTCACCCATGTTGATGAAACTCGTCTGGATGATGTTGCCGCTTGGAGTTATCGTGCGCCGGTGGTTGAACAAGCGCGTTTAGGTTTTGCCATTGCCCATCATATTAATGGTGAAGCTCCTGCGGTTGATGGCTTAGATGAAGCATTGAATAAACAGATTGACATGATTGTTCAAGCCTTATCGCAAGCGAAAAAACCGTTAATCATTAGTGGTAGTCATGCCGGTAGCGAAGAGGTTATCAAAGCGGCTGCTAATATCGCTTTTGCCTTAAAAGCCAAGGGGAGCGAAGTTGGTCTCTCTTATGTGGCAGATGATGCCAATAGCATGGGGCTGGCGATGATGAAAGCGAAACCACTGGATGACGCATTGAAAGTGATGCGTAGTGGTCAAGCAGATAGCGCTATTGTGATGGAAAACGACTTGTATCGCCATTTTGCCGCCGACGTCATTGATGACGCGATTGCTAAAGTGGATCACCTAATTGTGATTGACCATCAGCAAACTGAGATCATGGAAAAAGCACACCTTGTGTTACCTGCTTCCTCCTTTGCTGAAAGTGATGGCACTATGGTGAGTCAAGAGGGCAGAGCGCAACGTTACTTCCAAGTGTTTGAACCTTCTTTCTATAACAAAGAAGTAGTGATGCATGAAAGTTGGCGTTGGCTAAGTGCTGTTGATTCACAATGGCATGAAGGTAATCTTGACTGGACGCAGTTAGATCATGTGATTGAGCTATGTGCAACGCGTCTACCGCAATTTGCCGGTATTGTGAATGCGGCACCTAATGCATCATTCCGTATTCGTGGTCAAAAATTAGCCCGTGAACCGCATCGTTATAGTGGTCGTACTTCCATGTTGGCAAATGTTTCAGTACATGAACAGCGTCAACCGAAAGATATCGATAGCCCATTTGCTTTCTCTATGGAAGGAAACAACAGCCCAACGGCTCCTCGCCAGCAAATTCCATTTGCATGGGCACCGGGTTGGAACTCACCACAAGCATGGAATAAGTTCCAGTCTGAAGTCGGGGGAAGCTTACGTTTTGGTGATCCGGGTGTACGCTTAATCGAATGTAGTGATAACACATTAGGTTATTTCACTGATATTCCACCAGCCTTTAACCTAGTTGAAAATCAATGGGTTGTAGCTCCTTACTATCGTCTGTTTGGTAGCGAAGAGTTATCGCAACGTTCACAAGTGATCCAACAACGTATGGACAACGCTTATTTAACCGTGAGTGAATCTGATGCCATCGCATTAGCATTATCTCAAGGTCAACAAGCGATGTTTACTTACGAAGGTCGTGAATTCACCTTACCTGTGAAAATCAGTGCTCACTTAACTCGAGGTCAAATTGGCCTTCCGTTAGGGATGGCTGGCATTTCGCCATCACTGGTGGGTGTATCGGTTCGTCAACTGCGGGGTATTGCATAATGAGCTGGTTATCTCCTGAAGTTACAGAGATTTTACTCACTGTTTTAAAAGCCGTGGTGATCTTGCTGGTGGTTGTCACTTGTGGTGCTTTTATGAGTATGGGGGAGCGTCGTCTACTGGGGTTATTCCAAAACCGTTATGGGCCTAACCGTGTAGGTTATGCAGGTTCAGCACAGTTAATTGCGGATATGATCAAAATGTTCTTTAAAGAGGACTGGATCCCAAAATTTGCTGATCGCTTTATCTTTACCATAGCACCAGTGATTGCCTTTTCTTCCTTATTATTGTCATTTGCTATTGTGCCAGTTAGCTCAACCTGGGTTGTGGCTGATTTAAACATTGGTATTTTATTTTTCTTGATGGTAGCGGGTTTAGCGGTGTATGCCGTTTTATTTGCTGGCTGGTCAAGTAACAATAAATATTCGTTATTAGGTGCAATGCGTGCTTCAGCACAAACAGTTAGTTATGAGGTTTTCTTAGGACTTTCTATTTTAGGTGTTGTGGCACAAGCGGGTTCGTTTAACTTAACGGATATTGTCAATTCGCAAGCCCATATGTGGAACATTATCCCACAATTCTTTGGCTTTATTACCTTTGCGATTGCTGGCGTTGCCGTTTGTCACCGTCATCCTTTTGACCAACCCGAAGCAGAGCAAGAGTTGGCTGATGGTTATCACATTGAATATTCCGGTATGAAATTCGGTCTGTTCTTTGTCGGTGAATATATCGGTATCGTTGCCGTTTCTGGCTTAATAGTGACGTTATTCTTCGGTGGTTGGCAAGGTCCTTTCTTACCGTCATTCGTTTGGTTTGCACTGAAAACAGGATTCTTCATGATGATGTTTATTCTGATCCGTGCATCATTACCGCGTCCGCGTTATGACCAAGTGATGGCTTTTGGTTGGAAGATCTGCTTACCGTTAACTTTAATCAATCTGTTGGTCACTGCTGCAGTGATCCTCTACAACGCTCAATAAGGGGTGATTGAACCATGACTTTAAAAGAGTTAGTGACTGGTTTCGGCACCCAGGTACGCAGCATTTGGATGATTGGCTTACACGCCTTTGCCAAACGCGAAACGCAGATGTACCCGGAAGAACCTGTCAATGTTGCACCGCGTTATCGTGGACGTATTGTATTGACCCGTGATCCTGATGGTGAAGAGCGTTGTGTTGCTTGTAACTTGTGCGCAGCGGTGTGCCCTGTTGGTTGTATCTCATTACAAAAAGCAGAACATGAAGATGGTCGTTGGTATCCTGAGTTTTTCCGTATCAACTTTTCGCGTTGTATCTTTTGTGGCTTATGTGAAGAAGCATGTCCAACAACGGCTCTACAATTAACCCCTGATTTCGAAATGGGTGAATTTAAGCGTCAAGATCTGGTTTATGAAAAAGACGATTTATTAATTTCAGGGCCTGGTAAATATCCTGAATATAACTTTTACCGTAAAACAGGTATGGCGATTAATGGCAAAGATAAAGGTGAAGCAGATGATGAAGCGAAACCTATCGATGTCAAAAGCCTGTTACCGTAAGGAGCGATATTCATGGAATTTGCATTTTATATTGCAGGACTGATTTCAATCCTTGCCACTTTAAGAGTAATAACGCATACCAATCCGGTACACGCACTGCTGTATCTGATTGTTTCATTAATTGGCCTTTCAGTAGTGTTCTTCTCGTTAGGTGCCTATTTTGCAGGTGCTTTAGAGATCATCGTTTACGCCGGCGCGATTATGGTGCTATTCGTATTCGTTGTGATGATGCTTAACTTAGGAAAATCGGTCGTTGAGCAAGAGAGAAAATGGTTACAGCCTAGATTTTGGATAGGGCCAGCGATTTTGTCTCTGGTACTGTTAATTGTATTGGTTTATGCAATTAGTAGTGTCACTCATGGTGAGATTAGTGGTGAGATTATTGGGGCGAAAGAAGTCGGTATTAGCTTATTTGGGCCTTATATTCTGGCTGTTGAGTTAGCATCCGTTCTCTTATTGTCAGGATTAATTGTTGCTTATCACATCGGTCGTGATCAGAGCCATGACGATCTCGTCGAAAACGAAAAAGTAGGGGAGCCAAAATGATACCTCTTCAACATGGTTTGATCTTGGCTGCGGTACTATTTGTGTTAGGTTTTACTTGCTTAGTACTTCGCCGCAACCTGTTATTTATGTTGATCGGACTCGAAATTATGATTAATTCAGCTGCGCTAGCCTTTGTGGTTGGTGGTAGCTATTGGGGTCAAACAGATGGTCAGATTATGTATATTCTGGCAATCAGTTTGGCAGCGGCAGAGGCAAGTATTGGCTTGGCATTGTTATTACAACTTCATCGTCATCGCCAAAACCTCAATATTGATACAGTCAGTGAGATGCGCGGATGAATATACTCTATTTAACCTTTGTGCTACCACTGCTGGGATTTTTACTGCTCGCATTCTCAGGTGGTCGTTGGTCTGAAAATGTATCAGCATGGATTGGCACGGGCGCTGTTGGTTTATCAGCTTTAGTGACACTTTGGGTGGGGATAGATTTCTTTGCTCACGGACAAGAAACAGAAGTCTTAACGCTCTGGACTTGGATGTCAGCGGGGAACTTTACTATCCCATTTACGTTGGTGCTTGATGGCCTATCATTAACCATGCTAGGTGTTATCACTGGCGTTGGTTTTCTTATTCATATGTATGCATCTTGGTATATGCGTGGTGAAGAAGGATATTCTCGCTTCTTTGCTTATACCAACTTATTTATCGCGAGTATGGTTGTTTTAGTATTGGCTGATAATATGATGCTGATGTATATGGGTTGGGAAGGGGTTGGTTTATGTAGTTACTTATTAATTGGTTTCTACTATAACAACCCAGCTAATGGCGCGGCAGCAATGAAAGCATTTATTGTTACCCGTATTGGTGATGTCTTCTTAGCTATCGGTATGTTTATCCTGTTTGATCAATTAGGTACGCTAAGTTTCCGCGAAATGGCGGTATTGGCTCCTGAACAACTGACCGCAGGATCAAGCATCATTAACTGGGCAATGTTAATGGTCTTAGGGGGTGCGGTAGGTAAATCAGCACAACTACCATTACAAACTTGGTTAGCGGATGCGATGGCCGGTCCAACACCTGTTTCTGCGTTGATCCACGCCGCCACCATGGTTACCGCTGGTGTGTACTTAGTTGCTCGTAGTAATGCGCTATTCTTAATGGCACCTGATATCTTAGAATTAGTCGGTATCGTTGGTGCAGTGACATTAGTATTAGCGGGTTTTGCGGCTTTAGTACAAACCGATATCAAGCGTATTCTTGCTTACTCAACCATGAGCCAAATTGGTTATATGTTCTTGGCGTTGGGGGCTCAAGCATGGGATGGCGCAATTTTCCACTTAATGACTCACGCGTTCTTTAAAGCATTATTGTTCTTATCTGCAGGTTCAGTGATTATTGCCTGCCATCATGAACAGAATATCTTTAAGATGGGCGGGTTACGTAAGAAGATCCCATTTGTTTATGCATGCTTTTTAATTGGCGGAGGTGCCTTAGCGGCATTACCACTGTTAACAGCAGGGTTCTTCAGTAAAGATGAAATCTTATGGGGTGCGTACGCAAACGGACATTTCAATTTAATGTTAGCAGGTTTAATTGGCGCATTCTTTACGTCACTTTATACCTTCCGTTTAATTTTCATCGTATTCCATGGTGAAACCAAAACCGAAGCACACCAAGTTAAAGGCTTCACTCATACTTTCCCATTAGCGGTATTAGCGTTGTTATCAACCTTTATTGGGGCGTTAATTACCCAACCGTTAGGCGATGTTTTCCCAGAAAGCACCGTTACTCATGAAGGTAAGTATGTATTAGAAATCCTTTCTGGTGTGGTAGCGATTGTAGGCGTTGCCATTGCAGCATGGTTATACCTGAAACAGCGTCAACTTGTTTCTCAGGTGGCAAATACCAAAACAGGGCGTTTCTTCTCAACATGGTGGTTCCACGCATGGGGATTTGATGCACTGTATGAGGTGCTGTTTGTCAAACCTTATAAAGGTGCGGCATGGCTTATCCAAAATGATCCTGTTAACCAATTCTTTAATCTCTTTGGTTGTCTCTTTAAAGGCGCCAATAAAGGCTTGAGTTTCAGTGAAAACGGATTAGCGCGTTGGTATGCGGCTTCTCTCGGTTTAGGTGCAGTGCTGGTTATCGCTCTGCTGCTTCTGGTTTAATTAAGGGACACATTGCGCCATGTTATTACCCTGGCTAATACTTATTCCCTTCATCGGTGGCCTGCTAAGTTGGCAGGCTGAACGAATCGGCTCGCAAGTTCCTCGCTGGGTTGCGTTGCTGACGATGGGATTAACACTCGTTATTTCTGTGCAACTGTGGTTGCAAGGTGACTATCAACTGATTAGTGTTGATGGTGCACCTCGCTGGACAGAGTTTTACTTTGTACCGTGGATCCCTGCTTTGGGGATTAATATTCAGTTTGCACTTGATGGCATGTCATTATTGATGGTGGTATTAACTGCTATTTTAGGTATTTTAGCGGTGCTCTCTTCATGGAGCGAAAATCAACCATCACAAGGGGCTTTCCATTTCAACCTGCTGTGGATCTTAGCAGGTGTTATGGGGGTATTCTTAGCGACTGACTTGTTCTTATTCTTCTTCTTTTGGGAAATGATGTTGATCCCAATGTATTTCCTTATCTCTCTTTGGGGACATAAAGGAAGTAGCGATGAGAAACATGTTAGTGCAGCAACTAAGTTCTTTATTTATACACAGGCGAGTGGCCTGTTAATGTTGCTGGCCATTATCGGTTTAGCTGTCGCTTTTTACAGCAAAACAGGTATTTGGACGTTTAATTATGACACCTTACTACAAGCGCACACCTTATTAGGTAGTGAACTGCAATTTATTCTGATGCTTGGCTTCTTTGCTGCATTCGCAGTAAAAATGCCAATTGTCCCCGTTCATGGCTGGCTAGCTGATGCACATGCAGAAGCACCAACGGCGGGCTCTGTTGACTTATCAGGTATTTTGCTAAAAACAGCCGCTTACGGTTTATTACGTTTTAACTTACCGTTATTCCCAGAAGCGTCTGCATTACTGGCACCTGTTGCGATGTGGCTAGGCTTAATCACCGTATTCTACGCTGCACTGTTAGCATTCCGTCAAACGGATATTAAACGTCTGGCCGCTTACAGTAGTATTTCTCACATGGGCTTTATCGTGATTGCGATTTATGCTGGCTCTGTTTTGGCTTACCAAGGTGCGATTATTCAAATGATCACCAATGGTTTGTCTGCTGCCGGTCTGTTTATCATGTGTGGCATGCTGTATGAGCGTTTAGGTACGCGTGATATGAATCAAATGGGTGGATTGTGGAAAAGCATCCGTTTCTTACCAGCATTTTCACTGTTCTTTGCGGTTGCCTCTTTAGGTATGCCAGGAACAGGTAACTTTGTTGGTGAGTTTATGATCCTATTTGGTACTTATGGCCACTTTAAGCTGATCACTATTATTTCGGTCTTTGGGTTAGTTTTTGCTTCTGTCTACGCTTTGTGGATGATGCAACAAGCTTACTATGGTTCACCGAAAACAGCAGAAAGAACCTATAAAGGGTTAAATCTGAGAGAATTTTTGATCCTGTTTATCTTGGTGGTTTTATTGGTTATTTTGGGCTTCTTCCCACAACCAGTATTAGATACTTCGATATCAGCAATGGAAAATCTCCAGACTTGGTATTCCGCTTCTCTTTCAACAGTAAGGCTGTAATTCGCCATGACAATAACTCCTGAACAATTGATCGCAATGCTACCGCTGTTAGTCGTCATCTTGACGGTGGTGGTTGTGATGCTGTCCATTGCGTGGCGACGCGATCACTTTACTATTGCCACCTTGACAGCAACTGGTTTTATCATCGCTCTCGGATCACTTTACTACGTTAATGCATTAGGCGTAGTTGATGTGACCACCCTCTACCATGTAGATGGTTATTCCAGCTTTTTCACGGCATTAACTATTATTGCTGGTTTAGGCACGGTTGCTTTTGCTTATCCTTGGTTGGAAGGTTATCAAGATAATAAAGAAGAGTTTTATATGCTGGTGGCGATTGCTGTCATTGGCGGTATTTTACTCTCTTCTGCGCACCACTTGGCGTCAATGTTTATTGGTATTGAGTTATTAACATTGCCGTTATTTGGTCTGATTGGTTATGCTTTCCAACAACGTCCTTCACTGGAAGCGAGCATTAAATATATGCTGCTTTCTGCGGCGGCCTCTTCTTTCTTGTTATTTGGTATGGCACTACTTTATGCTGAAGCAGGAAATCTCTCCTTTACGGCGATGGGGCAAAGTTTAAGTGATAGCAATATCCATAAACCATTAGTACTTGCTGGGTTAGGCATGATGTTAGTGGGAATTGGTTTTAAGCTCTCTTTATTCCCATTCCAATTATGGACACCGGATGTATACCAAGGTGCACCAGCACCAACAGGTGCATTTTTAGCGACAGCGAGCAAGATTGGTATATTTGCGGTAGTGATGCGCTTATTCCTTGAAGCACCGGCGGCGGATAGCGAAACATTACGCATGATCTTAGGCTTTATGGCTATTGCCTCTATCCTGTTTGGTAATATCATGGCGCTGACTCAGAAGAACGTAAAACGTTTACTCGGTTACTCTTCTGTCTCTCACCTTGGTTATTTACTGGTTGCATTAATTGTCTTGCAATATAGCCCTATACTGGCACAAGAAACCGCTGAGATTTATTTAGCAGGTTATCTCTTTGCAAGTTTAGGTGCATTTGGTGCGATTGCTGTGGCTTCTAGCCCGTACAATAAAGGTGAATTAGAGTCTCTTGAAGATTATCGTGGGCTTTTCTGGCGTCGTCCTGTTGCTGCCATCGTGATGTCATTAATGATGCTATCACTGGCAGGGGTACCAATAACATTAGGCTTTATTGGTAAACTGTATGTTATTCTTGCTGGTATTGATTCAAGTTTGTGGTGGTTAACAGGCATGGTGGTGTTAGGTAGTGCGATAGGTTTATTCTACTATCTACGTGCTGCAGCTATCGTTTTCTTACGCAAACCAGATAACGATAATGCACCAGCGGTTACGACCACATCACAAAATATGGCAACATTAATTACTTTAGTTTGCGCCATTATCGTGATTGTATTAGGTGTATGGCCACAACCATTGATTGAGCTGACACGTTTTGCAATCATTGCACCTGCGATAAATTAATTTTTATCTGCGCGTTGTTATGATAAAGAGCCTGATATTTTATCAGGCTCTTCAAACTACGGAAAAGTCCTCGTTTTTAGTTAGAAGTTTGATCTATCAGGTTAGTACAAATAGTGAGCTAACCGATATGTTAAAAGAATACCTTCCCCCAGCAATTTTTGTTCGCAACAATTCCCCTTGATAAACTTGTTCCTGAAGATGATCTTATTCATAAAGTCGATACCATTATGGACTTTGAATTTATTTATGATGTTGTTGCTTATACCGAGTGAATGCACCAGATTATATTGAACGGTTCTATATCTACTATACCAATCATACCCCCTGTTTTAAGGGGGTTATGATGTCTGGCTAGTGAAAATATTATTGATAATGGTGTGAAAAGTGATTAAGGAATACAAGATGAGGTGAGAGCACGGTTTTTGCCTCGGAAAGATTGCGTTTTAATTGTATCAGTTGCTCTATTAATGTATGCCAATACTGCTCTAATAGCGATAATTGTTGATTTAACATATCAATATATTGATTGATTTCTGTGACTGCATAATAACGACTTAGGGTAAATAAGAGAGCTTGTTTTTTCTGTTCTAGTTTGGTTAGATTTTTTATCTGTATCAAATAGTTATCAATAAGAGTATGACGTGTCTCTACCAGTTTTTGGTAAGAAAACCCTTTCTCCAGATGAGTAAAAAATTGCTTTAGCAGATCGATAAAAACAGAGAGAATATCTTTTTCTGAAGAAGCCAACTGCAGTTTAGAAATTGTCTGTTTACTTGGCAGGTGAGAGGTAAAAAAATCGAGGATATTTTTATTATAAATAATATCTTCACTTTTAGTAATTATATCGAGTTGTTCTTTAATTTCATTAATCGATAACTTTTGCTTGGCAATTTTCTCATTGATTTCAATAGATATTTCTTCTTTATTTCTAATTAATTTATCTATTTCACTAATAATAGTGGTGGTTGTTAAGAGCTGTTTTTTATCATTAATAAAACTGATGTGCTTTTCTATAATTTCTATAGATTCAGTTAATTCATCTTTAAATAACTGTTCAATAAATTTTTTCTCTTGGAGCAGTTTTTCTGATAATTGCTGTGTCAACTCTCTATCAGCTATTGCATGATTAATTTCATTAATATTTTTAAATATCCCGGTTAACAATTTCTGGTTTAGCCTGCTTTTTAGCAGAATAGAGAAAATAATTATTTCATCGTAAATTTTATTATTGTTTATTGATATGGTAATAAGATTATGATTTAAGATATTATCATGTTCAAATAGTTCAGAAGTTATTTTTCTAATTGATTTAATAGTATGGAAAAATTGATTGCAATCAAATTCCTGTAATTGCGAAGTTACACTATTCATAACATTTCCTTTTGTTATTTAGATGAATAAAAAGAGGATAAAGCTTCATCAAATACCGCCATCATTTCCTTTGAGTAACCGACCACCATATACCAAGGTGCAATGATTTTTTCTAAATAAATACTAAATCTAATTAACTCCATTGCATTATCAATTTTTTTAAAATTAATTAATGAAGCATTAATTTCAGTTAAAATTGTTTGCCACATATAAAGAAGATGCTCCACAGACATATCAGCATCTTCAATATATTGTTCTATTTCGTCTAAATCGACTTGAAAACGTTGTAAACACTCAGAAATAGTTGATTGTTGTTTTATTCCTTTATTGATATTATGTAGTTTCTCTATTGTTTCATTTCTTTTTTTACGGATTTTTTCAGCTTTTGAACCAAAGATCCCTCCAGTAATGATCACACCAATAATACCGAATGCTAACCCCGTAAAGGCGAGTTTCACGAAGTGTTGATACTCTTTTTTTAATATTTCAATTTCATTTTCTAATAAAATTCTCTGTTCATTTAGTGAGTCATCACTATTATCAAAAAAATCATTAATATATTTCTTTTTATTAATGATATCATAATAAATTGAATGACATATATTACCTTTACTATTTTCACCTCCCACAATTTCTATTCTAAAATCATAAATCATGTTTTTTATTTTTAAGGTATTATTATATTGATCATTAATATCATTTTTCATGCTTTCTAAAATGGCAACAAGTTGTTTAGACACTTTTTTATCTTGTGTTGAATATTTTATTGAACTGAGTTCTTCTGGTGTGATATCTTCAATTTTCCTATTTATTTTTTTTATAATTGGCATTTTATTAATAAATGCCAATAGTTGCTCACCTGTACTCGTGATTTCTCTACCGGTGATCTCTAAATCAATAGCTTGCTGTTTTACTGAGTATTCAATTTTTTGCCATTCAAAGGCATGTGTTCTCATATTTAAGAAGAGGGTTTGAATAGTTTCAGCCGATATTTGGGAAATGTTAATATCTTCATAGCCTAATAATTCAATAATAGTGTCTTTTTGATAAGGTAACTTTAATACTTTATCAATATAAGATTTGATTTTATTAAGATCATAAGGTGTAAAAATACCCGCACTACGTCCATGATCGATATTTTTACCTAGAATTAAGCTAAGAGTGACTTCGGGAAGTTGGTATTGTTCAATCACTTTATCTATATGATCAAGGGTGGTTGTATCCATATAACCTCTCTTATGTATAATTATTTGTTATGATTAAGGCATAATTTAGAAGTGATCTGTTTTCCATTTGCGATTATCTGGTCAATGCTTCTCCTTTGTAACATGAAAACAACAAAAGTTTGATAAATGACAAAGGTTATAATTAATCAGCACTTTGATAATTCTTATAGAGACGTATAATCTTTCTTTTCATTAGTAGTAGGTATTTAGAGTGGAAAAGGTTAATCCTGTGTTTTCGACACTGTACGAAAAAGTTAAAAATATAAATCTGACAGCACAAGATGATCTTTTACATTTGAAAGTTATCTTGCCATCAGAGGTGTCATTTTCCTTACTTTCATGGCTAGCAGCACAAACGTATTACCCGCAATTTTATTGGCAACATCGTGATGAAAGCGAAGAAGTAGCCGCTTGTGGACAAGTTAAGTGCTTTAATCATATCCGTGATGCTCATCGATTTTTAGCAACACATCGGCATTCATTGCATGCTGATGATGTGCGTATTTGGGGATTAAACGCGTGGGATACCATTATTCCAGGGCGTATTGATAAAGAAAAAGGTGATGATGCTTACCTTTTTTTACCTCGCATCGAGATAAGACGTCATCAACAACTGTCGATCCATATTAATTTATTGGCAGAAGAAGATAAGCAAAGTGCGCTTGCTTTTATTCGCTCACTTAACAATGCACTGAATATTGCACCTTTATCTGTCAAAGTAGCATCTGTAGAGCACTCGTTAACGCAACAGCAATGGACTGACTATCTTAATATTGCTTTAGAGGAAATCAATCAAGGCGTATTTGAAAAAGTAGTACCTGCACGGGCAACCTGCTTAAGCTTAGATAATCCGTTAAAAGCTATTCAATTTATGAAAGCAAGTCGAGATGTTAATCATCATTGTTATCATTATATGCTGGCTTTTTCACCTACTGATGCTTTTATGGGCTCATCACCAGAAAGATTGTATAAACGCGATGAATTTGTGCTTTATACCGAAGCGTTAGCGGGCACTGTGGCAAGTTCTGATAATGAACAACAGGCCAGAGCATTTGCTGATTGGCTAATGAACGATAAAAAAAATCAACATGAAAATCTGGTGGTAGTTGATGATATTTGTCAGCGATTACAAGGTGGGATAGAAGGGATTGATGTGTCGTCAGCAGATGTGATCCGCTTACGTAAAGTGCAACATCTGCGTCGCTATATCCACGGTAAACTTATCCATGCTGATGATGTGGATTGTTTACAGCGTTTACAACCTACCGCGGCTGTTTGTGGCTTACCGCGCTCTATTGCGCGCACTTTTATTCGTCAACATGAACCTTTTGAACGCCGTTGGTATGCTGGCTCTGCGGGCTATTTGTCTTTGCCTCATGCCGAATTTGCGGTTAGCCTGCGTTGCGGTGAATTGCATGATGATGCATTAACGCTTTATGCGGGCGCAGGGGTGGTTGCGGGATCTGATCCTTTGCAAGAGTGGGCTGAAATTGAAAATAAAGCAGCAGGTTTACGCACTTTATTAGAAAAAGAGTGTTGAATTCTTTGCAGTTTATCCAGTGGCTCTCATAATATATAAACTGGGTGTTGATAAGTAGTACTGATTAGGATGCCATTTAGTGCTACTTTCAACTCGTCACTGCATCTTGTTAATAAATTAATGTTATTCTTGTGCTAGCTAGTGTTATTGCTATCTTTTTGTTAACGATAAAAATTAAGCCTAAAAAGATAAGTACTTTAGCTTAAATAATACACTCTTATCAGAGTTCTTTTTCACGATTTATTTAACGAAAACTTCTGTTCATTGAACTAGGCTAAGGAAAAGTATTTAGGAACAGATATTATAATAGTCATTGCAGGTTTTCGTTATTGGGATGATCAATGTCTAATAGTTCGTTTAATCGCCAATGGGCTAAAGTTATACTGGAAACTTTGACTCGTCATGGTTTACGTCATATCTGTATCGCACCCGGATCACGTTCAACGCCTTTAACGCTTGCGGCAGCCGCCAATCATAAACTTATTTGTCATACGCATTTCGATGAGCGTGGTTTAGGTCACTTAGCATTAGGTTTGGCGAAAGCCACTCAACAGCCTGTTGCAGTGATTGTCACCTCAGGTACCGCAGTGGCAAACTTATACCCCGCTTTAATTGAAGCGGGACTTACTGGTGAACGGGTGATCTTTCTCACGGCAGATAGACCGCCTGAACTGATTAATTGTGGCGCCAATCAGGCTATACGCCAACAAGGTATTTTTGCCAGCCATCCCTCAGAAACACTCTCTTTACCACGCCCTACAGCAGATATTCCTGCTCGTTGGCTGGTTTCTACATTAGATAATGCCATGAATAATCTTGTGCATGGTGCTTTGCATGTAAACTGCCCTTTTGCAGAGCCATTATATGGTGATGATATAGAGCATGACACACCATGGACACAAGCATTAGGAAAGTGGTGGCAAAGTGATAAACCTTGGTTACAAGAAACGCTTTCTCCCTCTGTGACTACACACCCTCAATGGGATCGACTACGTCAGAAAAAAGGGGTCGTTATTGCTGGACGTATCAGTGCGAAAGAGGGGATTGCCGTTGCCAAATGGGCCTCACAATTGGGATGGCCTCTGTTAGGTGATGTGTTATCACAAACTGGACAACCACTACCTTGTGCTGACTTATGGCTAAATAATCCACAAGTGAAGGCTGAATTAAACCAAGCAGAAATAGTGATCCAATTTGGCTCCAGTTTAACAGGCAAACGCTTATTACAATGGCAAGCGAATTGCTCACCGCAAATGTATTGGGTGATTGATGCTATTCCGGGACGTTTAGATCCGGGGCATCATCAAGGGGAGAAGTTTACCTTATCCCCGAGTCAATGGTTAACGGCACATCCTGCTATTGATAATTTACCTTGGGCGTTGTCATTAAGTCATATTGCTACACAAACTTATCAACATGTTACTGAAGTAACAGACTATTTTGGTGAAGCACAAGTTGCTCATCAGTTAGATCATCTACTTCCTCACAATGGGCAGCTTTTTGTTGGCAATAGTTTAATTGTGCGCTTAATTGATGCTTTTGCACAATTGCCACAGGGCTATCCTGTTACGAGTAATCGTGGTGCTAGTGGCATTGATGGATTACTTTCAACCTCAGCAGGTGTTCATCGAGCCACTCAAAAACCGACGTTAACTATCTTGGGTGATTTATCGGCATTATATGATTTAAATAGTTTGGCACTACATCAACAAGTCTATGCCCCAAATGTGGTGATTATCGTCAATAACAATGGTGGGCAGATATTCTCTATGTTACCGACGCCTATGGCAGAGCGGGAGCGTTTTTACTGCATGCCCCATGCTTTAAATTTTAAACATGCTGCTGCCATGTTTGGTTTAGATTATGTTGCACCAAACTGTTGGGATGATCTGTTTACTACAGTGACTGCATGTTGGCAGGGGGAAGCCAAAACAACATTAATTGAATTGATTGTCAATGAAACTGAGGGTGCTGAAACCTTAAATCAGTTGGTAAAACAGGTAACCGCTTATGACTTTAGCTTGTAGGCAATATAACACGCATAACGAAGGGCCATGGTTAGTTTGGTTGCATGGACTATTAGGAGACAGTCATGAGTGGGAGACCGTCATTAAGGCTTGCCATGAATATCCCTCACTCGTGATTGATTTGCCCCGTCATGGTAACTCTGCCTCTATTGGGGTAAATAATTTTGTCGAGATGAGTGCATTACTCCATGACACTTTAAAAGAATACGATATTAATCATTACTGGCTGATTGGTTACTCTTTAGGTGGCAGAATTGCGATGTATCACGCATGTTTTGGTGAAACATTGGGATTAATGGGATTGATTGTTGAAGGGGGAAACCCAGGTTTATATGATGCAATAGAAAGACAAAACCGTATTGCACATGATAAACGTTGGGCCGCGCGTTTTCGCAATGAACCTATTAATGATGTATTAACGCAATGGTATCAACAGCCTGTCTTTGCTGATTTAAGCGATGAAATGCGTCAGTTATTAGTTGAAAAACGCAGTAGTAATGCAGGTTTTTGTATTGCGGAAAGTTTAGAAACACTCTCTTTAGGCCATCAGCCTTGGTTAGTTGCAGAATTACAACAACTCACCTTACCCTTTATTTGGTTGTGTGGTGAGCAAGATAAAAAATTTCAATCAATAGCGCAGCAATATTCGCTGCCATTAACGACTATCCCGCAAGCTGGTCATAATGCCCATCAGGCACAGCCTGATGCTTATGCTGCGGTGATAAACCATGTATTATCCCTCTTTGGTTAAAGGAACCTAATTATGCTTTACCCGAGCGAAGAAAAGCTATATGCACCGATTGAATGGCAGGATTGTTCTGAAGGTTTTGAAGATATCCTCTACCACAAATCTGTCGATGGCATTGCCAAAATTACGATTAACCGCCCGCAAGTGCGTAATGCTTTCCGTCCTTTGACTGTGAAAGAGATGATCCAAGCATTAGCCGATGCACGTTACGATGACTCAATTGGTACTATTATTCTTACTGGTGCAGGCGAAAAAGCGTTTTGTGCCGGTGGTGACCAAAAGATCCGTGGTGACTACGGTGGATACCGTGATGAAAGTGGCACTCACCACTTAAACGTATTAGATTTCCAACGCCAAATTCGTACTTGTCCTAAACCTGTTGTTGCTATGGTGGCTGGCTACTCCATTGGTGGTGGTCATGTCTTACATATGATGTGTGATTTAACCATTGCTGCAGACAATGCCATTTTTGGTCAAACTGGTCCTAAAGTAGGCTCATTTGATGGTGGATGGGGTGCTTCTTATATGGCACGTATTGTCGGGCAGAAGAAAGCTCGCGAAATCTGGTTCTTATGCCGCCAATATAATGCGCAAGAAGCATTAGATATGGGATTGGTAAATACCGTTGTTCCTTATGCTTCTCTTGAAAAAGAAACGGTACGTTGGTGTCGTGAAATGCTAGAAAATAGCCCAATGGCATTACGTTGCTTGAAAGCAGCATTAAATGCTGACTGTGATGGTCAAGCGGGTCTGCAAGAATTGGCTGGTAATGCAACCATGCTGTTTTATATGACAGATGAAGGTCAAGAAGGACGTAATGCTTTTAATGAAAAACGTCATCCTGATTTCACTAAATTTAAACGTAACCCATAATGCGAAACGCCAAACTCTATTCATTCAGCCTGCCAATGGAGGCAGGTGTTGTTCTGCGCTACCAAAGATTAAAAACGCGTGATGGTTTTCTTGTTTGTTTAGAGCAAAATGGCAAACAAGGTTGGGGTGAAATTTCACCTCTTCCTGAGTTTAGCCATGAAACGTTAGAACAAGCACAAGATGCCGCACAATCTTGGCTAGCAGCTTGGTGTCTAGGTGAAAATCCTACTGACAGTGAATTGCCAAGTGTCGCTTTTGGTATTAGTTGCGCATTAGCAGAGCTTGAAGGCACTTTACCAGAAGAAGCCAATTATCGTGCCGCACCTTTATGCAACGGTGATCCTGATGACTTAATTTTAAGTCTTAATGAAATGAGCGGGGAGAAAGTTGCTAAAGTTAAGGTCGGTCTGTATGAAGCTGTACGAGATGGTATTGTCGTCAACTTATTACTAGAGGCGATCCCCGACTTAAAACTAAGACTTGATGCCAATCGCAGTTGGACGCCAGCTAAAGCAGAAGGTTTTGCCAAGTACGTGAACCCACAATGGCGCGACCGTATTGCATTTTTAGAAGAGCCATGCAAAACCCCAGAAGAGTCACTCGCCTTTTCACAAGCAACAGGTATCAATATTGCTTGGGATGAGACTGTGCGTGATGAAGGTTTTGAAGTGAAAGCTCAAGAGGGTGTTACGGCGATTGTTATCAAGCCTACGCTAGTAGGAAGTCTTGCTCGTTGCCAATCTATCGTTGAACAAGCGCATGCTTTAGGTCTAGAGGCGATTATTAGCTCGAGTATTGAAAGTAGCTTTGGATTGACACAACTGGCAAGAGTGGCTCAGTGGTTAACGCCAGATTCTATTCCCGGTTTAGATACCGTTGATCTTATCAAACAACAACTTATTCGTTGTTGGCCAGATGTAGATATTCCGCTTATCACGCTTGAACAGCTTAAGACAGTATGGCAACAGTAGTTAATTTTACACAATGGCCGTGGCATCACTGGGCGCAGCTTAACCCAAATGAAACGGCCATCATATCCGGTGATTCACCTATAACATGGCAACAATTAAGTTGTCATATTAATCAATTGGCGAACCATTTAGCGAAACAGGGTGTTAATACTAAAAGTACCGTGTTGCTACGTGGTAAAAATCATATCCATGTTGTTTTTACGCTACTTGCTGTTTTTCAATGCGGTGCAAAAGTATTACCGTTAGATCCTCAGCTCCCTAAGTCTCTACTTGATGATTTATTACCCCATTTAAACATCGATTTTTATGCTGATTTAAGTGGATCAACACTTGAGTTAGATGCGAGGTTACTCGATCTTTCTGGTGTCGAATTCAATAATAAATCACATCAAGATAAAAATAACATGGCAGGTGTCGCATGGGCATCTTCTCGTATGGCAACACTGATCTTAACCTCTGGATCATCAGGTCTACCTAAAGCCGCTGTGCATACTTTTCAAGCTCATCTTTGTAGTGCAGAAGGTGTTCTTGAATTGATACCCTTTGAAAAAAGCGACAGTTGGTTATTGTCTTTACCTCTCTTTCATGTATCTGGGCAAGGAATTCTTTGGCGTTGGTTATTACGAGGCGCTACCTTGGTAGTGCGTAATATGCACCCCTTTATTGCTGCTTTGCAAGGCTGTACTCATGCTTCTTTAGTGCCAACGCAACTTTGGCGTTTATTACAAAATACACAACAGGATAGTTCGCAGCCCATCACATTAAAAGCGGTTTTATTAGGGGGAGCGATGATCCCAACTGAATTAACCCAATGTGCGGAAAGTAAAGGTATTCAGTGTTGGTGTGGTTATGGCATGACTGAAATGGCCTCTACTGTTTGTGCAAAACGCGCAGATGGTAAAGCGGGAGTTGGTACGCCATTAAAGGGTAAAGCGGTCAGATTAGTGGATAATGAAATCCAGATCAAATCTGATAGTGTTGCATTAGGATATTGGTTTGATGGCCAATTAAAGCCGTTATCACACACTCAGGATGATTGGTATGCAACACGGGATAGAGGTTGTTTTAAAGAGGGGGAATGGTGCATTTTAGGGCGATTAGATAATCTGTTTTTTAGTGCGGGTGAAGGTATACAGCCAGAAGATATTGAAAAGGTGCTAAATAGTCACCCGAATGTTCGCCAAACATTTATTGTCCCGATTGACGATATTGAATTTGGTCAACGTCCCGTTGCTGTTGTTGATACTGATATTGAGACAATTAATCAATTACCACAATGGTATCATACGCGTTTAGCAGGCTTTCAACGTCCCATCGCTTGTTTACTATTACCAGAACAGCTAAAGAGTGGAGGGATCAAAATCTCTCGTAAACAAGTGCAACAGTGGGTGAAAGGGCAACAAGTAAATTGATATTGCGATTTTATCGAACGACTTTAAGAAAGGCGCCCAAACTACAGGCGCCTTATTATTTTGCCGAGTTGCTCACAGGGCTTCTTGTTATCAGGTTATTTAGCGTCTTTCCCTTCTAACACTTTAATCGCTTTTTCAACACCAGCGCCATATTCAGGATGAACTTTGGTAAATAAGTCGATTTGGCGTTGTTGTGTTTCTTTACTTGCTTGTGATAATTCACCCGCAATACGCGCAAACATACGTTGATGCTCGTCATCGCTTAATAGCTCATACAGTGCACGAGGTTGGCTGAAATAATCTTCATCTTCACGATGGTTCCAGTGATCGGCTGCACCTTCAATAGAAAGTGGTGGCTCTTTAAAGTCAGGTTGCTCTTGGAACACACCGCCACTATTTGGCTCATAAGTAATACCATTACCACTATTACCATCAACACGCATAGCACCATCACGATGATAATTATGGAATGGGCATTTTGGGGCATTAACAGGGATTTGATGATGGTTAACGCCTAAACGGTAACGATGCGCATCACCATAAGAGAATAGACGACCTTGTAACATCTTATCTGGTGAGAAGCTAATACCTGGAACAATATTCGCAGGGCTAAATGCAGCTTGTTCAACATCAGAGAAGTAGTTATCTGGATTACGGTTTAACTCAAAGTAACCGACATCCATGAGTGGATAATCAGCATGTGGCCAAACTTTGGTTAAATCAAATGGGTTATAAGGCACAGTTGATGCCTCTTTTTCTGGCATGATCTGAATTTGTAACTTCCAACGCGGATAATCACCACGTTCAATGGCTTCAAAAAGATCACGCTGAGAGCTTTCTCTATCTTTACCTACTAGAGCTTCCGCTTCATCATCCATTAAGTTTTTGATGCCTTGTTGGCAACGGAAATGGAATTTAACCCAGAAACGTTCATTATCTTTATTGATAAAGCTATAAGTGTGGCTACCAAAACCATGCACAAAGCGATAGCTTAAAGGTAAACCACGATCGCTCATATCGATAGTTAATTGGTGTAGAGATTCTGGTAAATGAGAAAAGAAATCCCATTTATAAGCCATATTACGCATATTAGTGCGAGGGTCACGTTTTACGATATGGTTAAGATCAGGGAATTTAAGGGGATCACGTAGATAGAATACAGGAGTATTATTACCCACCATATCCCAGTTACCTTCTTCTGTATAAAATTTTAAGGCAAATCCACGAATATCGCGCTCAGCATCAGCTGCACCACGTTCACCCGCTACTGTTGAAAAACGAGCAAACATTTCTGTTTTTTTACCCACTTCAGAGAAAATTTTAGCTCGAGTATATTTCGTAATATCGTGAGTGACCGTAAATGTACCAAAGGCACCAGAGCCTTTTGCGTGCATACGTCTTTCAGGAATAACTTCACGATCAAAATGGGCGAGTTTTTCTAAAAACCAGACATCTTGTAGTAACATTGGACCACGAGGTCCTGCTGTTATTACATTATTATTATCTACAACTGGTGCACCAGCCGCCGTTGTGAGCTTTTTCTTTTCCATCACATCTTCTCCAATTTGTGGAATAGTGAACATTAAAAAATAGCATGGGTGAATAAAACGAGGCGAACAGCCTTATATTTATTATGGTTAATTTTTACTGTAATTCCACTTTAGCAAGATTAAAATTATTAATAAAACCCATTGGACCGATAGTATTGATAGATGTAACTTATTTACATAGATTGAAAAATCTAAACATTGACTTTCAATTCTCAGTAAAATTGTTTAATAAATTTGCTGTATAATTATAAGTTGGGAAAATTATTTGCTGGGGTAATCATAATGAAAAAGTTTTTATTATTAGGAGCAATGAGCGCATTACTTATTTCTGCTAATGCCAATGCCATATCGATGAATGTGCAAGCGGGTAAACATTATACCGATGTACAAGCAGGTTTAGGTGATGCTGATTCTGGACTTTCTTTTAACGGTAACTGGGCACGTAGTGATCACGATGGTCAATTAGGTAGTTTAGGTGCAAAATTTGCGTTACCTCTTGGCCCATTCTCAGCAAGCGTTGGTGGTAAAGCACTTTACCTCTCCCCCAAAAATGGTGATGACGGCGCGGCATTAGCTGGTGGTGTTGGACTTAATTGGCGTGTTTTACCTTCACTGAGTGTTTATGGTGAAGCTTACGCTTCGCCGGAAGGATTAACCTCAGGAAGTAAATCCTATTATGAAGCTGATGTTGGTGCTAAATACACGGTATTTAAACCACTTCATGTTAATGCGGGTTATCGGGTGATTGAAATTGAAAACGCGCATAATCACAGTAACAATAAACTTGCTGATGGTTTCTATGTAGGAGCTGGTTTAAGTTTCTAATATCAATAACGGGAACATTAGGTTTTTCCCGTTTAGTTATTTATTTTTAGCAGGTGTTACAATTAACACCTGCTTTTTATTTGATTTTTATCAGCTAATGGTGATTAACCCACTTGTGGCAATATATTAAAGGTAATCGCAATTTGAATACCAATCACTACTAACCCGCAGATAAATACGATGGCTAAGGCTGGCTTACCGCCTTTAACTTTATAATGCTCTGTAGTCTGCTTTTGCTGTCTTACTTTCCATACCAGAAGTGCTGGTAATAATAGTGCGAGAATAGATAAAGCAATTGCTGCATAGGCTAAGGCTTGCACAAAGTTAGGGAAAAATAACGCACAGAATAGCGGGGGAACAAAGGTTAATAAACCAGATTGAAAACGACCAGATGCGCGATTACTGCGTTTAAATAAATCAGCTAGATAATCAAATAATCCTAATGCTACGCCTAAGAAAGAGGTGGCGAGTGCAAGGGCTGCGAAAAGGTTGACAGCAATATTGACTCGCGGTGTAGCAACCACATCACGGATGGCGGTGAGTAGGCCATTTAAGCCAGATTCTTGGGCTAAAATCCCCATAAAGGTGGTGGTGGGAATAGCTCCTAATGTTGCTAATTGCCATAAAATATAAGCAATAAGAGGGATTGCGCTACCTACGATAAATATGAGGCGTAGTTTTTTGATATTGCCATCCATGTAACTGACAATACTGGGTACACTACCGTGGAAACCAAAAGAGGTAAAAATAACCGGGATCGCAGAAAGAACGAGTCCCTGAGCGATAGGCATAGAGGTTAAGTTGACTTTTTCCACATGGGGTAACATGACTACCAGCATAAAAATTAAGAAAATAACTTTTGCTGTAAAGAGTAAGCGGTTAATCATATCCACAGAAGTGGTACCAATACCGACTACCGCACCACCAATAACTGTAAAGATAATGATACCTTGTGTGATGGTTATCTTATGACCAATCCAAGAAGATAAAGTCGAAGCTAATAATTCACCCGCACCACTGATATAAGCCGTTGTTAAAGCATACATAAGAAGTAGCAAAGCTAAACCTGTAACGACTTGTCCTCCAATACCCAGATAACGTTTCGCAATAGAGCCAAGGCCTGTATGGGGATCGTTGTATTGATAGACTTCCACTAATAAAAGCGCGGTGTAACTCATTAATAGCCATAAGCCCACCAGCAATAACACCATGGTACTAAAACCAATACCCACAGCAGCAAGTGGCATTGCCAACATTCCTGCACCAATTGTTGTTCCTGCAACAATAAATACACTGCCTATAGTGCGATTTTTCACAAAGTCCTCGTTTTTCCAAACTATTTTACTTAGTTAAAAGTAGGGTATAAGAATGGTAAATTTCTGTCAAATTTTAATTACGATAGGTGTAATGTTTTGTTTACAAAATGGAGAGGATATAAAAAAACGCCAACAAAATGTTGGCGCTATTTAACATGTCTTTGGTTGTTGAATGACAAAAAAAGATTAATTAATCATCAAGCTCAACCATTCTTCTTATTTGATCACGATTAATTTGTTTGATTGCACCGGTTTCAGCATCTTTATAAATAATTAATCCGGTAGACTCATCTTCTTGAGGTTTATCTGTGGTCAAAATGGTTTGCCCATCGACGGTTTCAATTTTTTGTGGAGATGAACAACCTGCTAATAGCAGTAAAGAGAAAGAGGCGGCACAAATCGGTAAAATAGTTTTTAGTTTCATAGTAACGATCCTTTTTATAACTCTGTTATTTAACTTTAGTTAAAAATACGCATTTGTGTTAGAAAAAGAACAATATAGGAAAACAGTGATCATTATAGTCAATGGTTTTACTTTGTGCAGATCTCGATTTCGATATCACTCACAGGGTGACAGCTACAAGGTAAAATTTCATCAGCTTGAATAAATGCCAATGGCTCATTGCGATAACATACTTTGCCTTTTACTAAGCGTAATCGGCAAGAGCCACAATAACCTTCTCGGCATTGATATTCGATTTGAATTTTGCTGCGCTCTAACGTCTCCAACAAGGAAGGATGCGTTTCAGAGCTAAATTCTAATGCGGTTGATAGACCCTGCTGGTGCAGGGTCACTTTATGAGATGCCATAATGTATAGCGCTAGTTCTCTGTTTTACAGTTCGAAGTTACTTAAATCATCAGTATCTACTTGTGAGTCGATTTGACCTACTAGATATGAGCTTACTTCAACTTCTTGTGGTGCAACTTGCACATTATCAGATACTAACCAAGCATTAATCCATGGAATAGGGTTTGAACGTGCTTTAAACGGCAATTTAAGTCCTACTGCCTGCATACGAATATTAGTAATATATTCAACATATTGGCAAAGGATCTCTTTATTTAAACCGATCATAGAGCCTTCTGAGAATAGGTATTCTGCCCACTCTTTTTCTTGCTCTGCTGCTTCAACAAATAGGTCATAACATTCTTGTTCGCATTCTGCGGCAATTTCGGCCATTTCAGGATCATCTTGACCTGAACGCAGTAAATTGAGCATATGCTGTGTGCCAGTTAAGTGTAATGCTTCATCACGGGCAATCAATTTAATGATTTTAGCGTTACCTTCCATCAGTTCGCGCTCTGCAAAGGCAAATGAACAGGCAAAGCTGACATAGAAACGAATCGCTTCTAAAGCATTAACACTCATTAAGCATAGGTAAAGCTGTTTTTTGAGCTTACGTAAAGTAACTTCAACAGTTTTACCTTTTATTTGATGCGTACCTTCACCAAACATATGGTAAAGGTTAGTTAAATTGATTAACTCATCATAATAAGATGAGATATCACGAGCACGTTTTAAAATCTCTTCATTTTCAACAATATCATCAAAAACGACCGACGGATCGTTGACGATATTACGAATAATATGGGTATAAGAGCGTGAATGGATGGTTTCAGAGAACGACCATGTTTCTACCCAAGTTTCTAATTCTGGAATCGAAATTAAAGGTAAAAATGCCACGTTAGGGCTTCTACCTTGGATCGAATCAAGCAGAGTTTGATATTTTAAATTACTAATAAAAATGTGTTTTTCGTGATCGGGAAGCGCATTGTAGTCAATACGATCACGAGAAACATCAACTTCTTCTGGACGCCAGAAGAAAGAGAGTTGCTTTTCAATTAGTTTTTCAAAAATAGGGTACTTTTGCTGATCATAACGCGCTACGTTAACAGGTTGCCCAAAAAACATGGGCTCCTGAAGCTGATCATTTCTAACTTGTGAAAAAGTGGTATAAGACATAGCTTCCTCAATTAAATTTTACACGCGCCGCCTTCACAATCTGAATCTGCCGTTTCAACGACTTCTTCCAGATCACCTTGTACATCTTCTGCACCATCACGGGTATTGTGATAATAGAGTGTTTTTACACCATATTTATAGGCGAGCAGCAAATCTTTTAGCAGCTGGTTCATAGGAACCTTACCACTAGGGAAACGAGTAGGATCGTAGTTAGTGTTGGCAGAAATCGCTTGGTCGACAAACTTTTGCATAATACCGACTAACTGCAAATAACCTTCGATACTTGGCATTTGCCACAGTAATTCATAAGCCCCTTTTAGGCGCTCATATTCTGGAACCACTTGACGTAAGATGCCATCTTTAGAAGCTTTAATACTGATATAACCACGAGGTGGTTCGATACCATTGGTTGCATTTGATATTTGTGATGATGTTTCTGATGGCATCAATGCAGAGAGCGTTGAGTTACGTAAACCGTATTGTTTGATCTCTTTGCGTAAGCTTTCCCAGTCATAATGCAGAGGTTCATTAGTCAGTACATCTAATGATTTTTTATAAGTATCAATAGGTAAGATACCTTCTGCATAGGTGGTTTCATTAAACCATGGGCATGCCCCTTGCTCTTTTGCTAATTCATTTGATGCTTTTAATAAATAGTATTGAATAGCTTCAAAGGCACGGTGTGTTAAGTTGTTTGCACTACCATCTGAGTAGCGAACACCGTGTTTAGCCAGATAATAAGCAAAGTTGATCACACCAATACCCAGTGTACGACGACCCATAGCACCTTGTTTAGCTGCTAAAATTGGATAATCTTGGTAATCTAACAAAGCATCTAACGCGCGAACGGCTAAACGTGCTAGCTCTTCTAAATCGTCTAGATTTTCAATCGCCCCAAGATTAAAGGCCGAAAGTGTACACAGGGCAATTTCACCATTTGGATCTTTAATATCATTTAATGGTTTGGTTGGTAGTGCTATTTCTAAACATAAGTTTGATTGACGGATAGGTGCAATCGCCGGATCAAACGGACTGTGTGTATTACAGTGGTCAACATTTTGAATATAGATACGACCTGTAGAGGCACGCTCTTGCATCATGAGTGAGAATAATTCAACCGCTTTAACTTGTTTTTGGCGAATACTCTTATCTTTCTCATATTGTACATATAAACGTTCAAATTCGTCTTGATCAGCAAAGAATGCATCATAGAGACCCGGCACATCAGACGGGCTAAATAATGTAATATCCTGACCTTTGATTAAACGTTCATACATTAATTTGTTTAACTGCACACCATAATCGAGATGGCGTACACGGTTATCTTCAACACCACGGTTATTTTTTAATACCAGTAGGCTTTCAACTTCTAAATGCCATAAAGGATAAAATAGCGTTGCTGCACCACCACGTACCCCACCTTGTGAACAAGATTTTACCGCCGTTTGGAAGTGCTTATAGAATGGGATACAACCCGTGTGAAATGCTTCACCATTACGAATAGCACTACCTAATGCACGAATACGACCGGCATTAATCCCAATGCCTGCACGTTGAGATACATATTTAACAATAGCACTTGAGGTCGCATTGATAGAATCAAGGCTATCATCACACTCAATCAGAACACAGGAGCTAAATTGACGTGTCGGAGTTCTTACACCCGCCATAATAGGTGTTGGGAGTGAGATTTTAAATGTGGATACCGCGTTATAAAAGCGCTCAATATAATCCATACGCGTCTCTTTTGGATAACGCGAAAATAGGCAAGCGGCAACTAACACATAGAGAAATTGTGCACTTTCGTAAATATCACCGGTAATACGGTTTTGAACAAAATATTTACCTTCTAGCTGTTTCACTGCTGCATAAGAGAAATTCATATCACGTTGATGAACAATAAACTTATCCATCTGTTCGAACTCTTCTTTGGTGTAATCTTCGAGAAGATGACGGTCATATTTACCGAGTTCAACTAAATGTTTAACGTGATCATACAATGCCGGTGGCTCAAATTGACCATAGGCTTTTTTACGTAAATTAAAGACAGCAAGACGAGCAGCAAGATACTGATAATCAGGTGTTTCACCAGATATTAAGTCTGCAGCAGCTTTAACCAGTGTTTCATGGATATCGGCAGTTTTGATACCATCATAAAACTGAATCTGAGAACGTAACTCAACTTGAGAAACAGAGACATTTTCTAGACCTTCAGCGGCCCAAGTAATAACACGGTGAATTTTGTCTAAGTCAATGCGTTCTTTATGACCATCACGTTTTGTGACGAGCAGGCTGTGATTCATGAGCGATGCACCTTTCTGGCTTTAATGACCTATAAATGGGCAACCTGAAATTTTATACCGCAAAAAAGCGCTCCCGATGACAAACATTGCCAAGGAGTCTTGTGGTGTGAAATTTAAGGAAACACAATATATAGGGGTTTGTTCAAATGGTGATAACAAGATAATGGTAATTGAGGGATTGATCAAGTGTACAAATCTGAATGTTTCTGTGGATAAATAGGGGATAATTTTTTTAACAACTGCCTGTACCCTGCATAAATACAGGCAGTCAGAAACTTAAAACGACGCTAAAAAGAGGCAAAGTCAATTTTTAAAAATGTGATCGTTTGATGTTTTATTAAACCAAATCAATCTCTCTATTTCACAAATCCGAATTATCGGTCGCTTGAGTGTGCACCATGTAATTAACATCAACATTTGGCGCTAATCGGAATTTGTCTGTAATAGGATTGTAATGTAACCCAATCATATTTTTGCTACGTAAATTGGTTTCATCGACCCAGCTTAATAATTCTGAGGGACGAATAAATTTATTCGCATCATGGGTGCCTTTAGGAACCATATTCAGAATATACTCCGCGCCTACCACCAGCATAAACCACGCTTTTTTATTACGGTTGATGGTAGAAAAGAATACATGTCCACCTGGTTTCACCAGTTTGGCACATGATCTTACAATGGAGGAGGGGTCTGGAACGTGTTCTAACATCTCCATACAAGTGACCACATCATAGCGTTGTGGATATTCTGCGGCATGGTTTTCAACCGTATCTTGTATATAGGTGACAGGGATACCGGTTTCCAGTGAGTGGAGACGTGCGACCTCTAATGGCTCTTTACCCATATCGAGTCCGGTGACTTCTGCACCAACACGGGCCATACTTTCAGATAAAATACCGCCACCACATCCAACATCGAGTACTTTTTTACCAAATAAGCCATCAGCACGTTCTTGGATATAATTAAGTCTTAGTGGATTGATGCGATGTAGGGGTTTAAATTCACCTTCAAGATCCCACCATCTTGATGCGACACTCTCAAATTTGTCGATTTCATGCTGATCTACGTTAGCATGCAAAGAGGTTGTTTTATCATTCATCAGAAAGTATTACTCCTATTTTCATATTACCGATGATTCTACCAATGTTAGAGAGCGAAATCGAAGCTAAATCGAAGAGAATCGCGAAAGAGTGATTAATTTCATTGTTTCAGTTTTCCTAAAATTGGCGATTTGTGGTATAGTTCTACACCTTTGAATCCGTAGTATGAGGGACAGTGGCTCCATGAGCGACATTGCCAGAGAAATCACACCAGTTAATATCGAAGAAGAGCTGAAAAGCTCATATTTGGATTATGCGATGTCCGTTATTGTAGGACGCGCATTACCCGATGTTCGAGACGGACTGAAGCCAGTACACCGCCGAGTGCTATTTGCGATGAATGTACTGGGAAACGATTGGAATAAACCTTATAAAAAATCAGCCCGTGTTGTTGGGGATGTAATCGGTAAATATCACCCGCACGGTGACATTGCTGTCTATGAAACGATTGTTCGTTTAGCACAGCCTTTTTCTATGCGCTACATGTTGGTTGACGGTCAGGGTAACTTCGGGTCAGTTGATGGTGACTCCGCGGCGGCTATGCGTTATACCGAAGTTCGTATGGCGAAGATCGCCCATGAACTGCTGGCGGATTTGGAAAAAGAGACGGTCGACTTTGTTCCTAACTATGATGGAACAGAAAATATACCGGCTGTTATGCCAACCCGTATTCCAAACTTGTTAGTTAATGGCTCTTCAGGTATTGCCGTTGGGATGGCAACGAATATCCCTCCGCATAACCTCGGTGAAGTTATCGACGGTTGTCTTGCCTATGTTGATAATGAAGACATCACCATAGAAGAATTAATGGAATATATTACTGGGCCTGATTTTCCGACTGCTGCGATTATTAATGGTCGCAGAGGAATATTAGATGCTTATCGTACAGGGCGTGGAAAGATTTATATCCGTGCTCAGGCTGATATTGAAACTGATGAGAAAACAGGTCGCGAAACCATTATCGTGACAGAAATTCCTTATCAGGTGAATAAAGCCCGTTTAATTGAAAAAATTGCGGAGCTTGTAAAAGATAAACGTATTGAAGGTATCAGCGGATTACGTGACGAGTCTGATAAAGACGGTATGCGTATTGTTGTTGAGATCAAACGTGATGCAGTCGGTGAAGTAGTATTAAATCACCTCTTTTCACAAACTCAAATGCAAGTCTCTTTTGGTATTAATATGGTTGCGCTTCATCAAGGCCAACCAAAATTATTGAACCTAAAAGAAATTATCGCAGCCTTTATTCGCCATCGTCGTGAAGTGGTGACTCGTCGTACCATTTTTGAATTACGTAAAGCGCGTGATCGTGCTCATATCTTAGAAGCACTTGCGGTCGCTTTGGCCAATATCGATCCTGTTATTGAATTAATTCGTCAAGCACCAACCCCAGCAGAAGCGAAAGCGGCATTAATTGCCCAACCTTGGGATCTCGGTAGCGTGTCTGCGATGTTAGAGCGTGCTGGTGATAGCAATGTTGCTCGCCCTGAGTGGTTAGAGCCACAATTTGGTGTGCATGACGGTAAATACTATCTAACAGAACAACAAGCACAAGCCATTTTAGATCTGCGTTTGCAGAAACTGACCGGACTTGAGCATGAAAAACTGCTAGATGAATATCGTGAATTACTGCTACAAATTGCTGAGTTATTGCATATTTTGAGAAGCCCTGAGCGTTTAATGGACGTTATTCGTGAAGAGCTAACAGCAATTAAAACACAATATAACGATCCTCGTCGTACTGAAATCACGGAAAATACCGCTGATATTAATATCGAAGATCTGATTAATGAAGAAAATGTGGTTGTGACACTATCTCACCAAGGTTACGTTAAATATCAGCCATTGACTGATTATGAAGCGCAACGTCGTGGAGGAAAAGGTAAGTCAGCCGCAAGGATCAAAGAAGAAGACTTTATCGATCGCCTACTGGTGGCTAATACACACGATACTATTTTGTGTTTCTCAAGTCGTGGTCGCCTGTACTGGATGAAAGTTTATCAGTTACCAGAAGCGAGCCGCGGTGCTCGTGGTCGCCCAATTATCAATTTATTACCTCTAGAGCAAGATGAGCGGATCACCGCTATTCTTCCAGTAAGAGAGTATGAAGAAGGTAAATTTGTCTTTATGGCAACGGCGAGCGGTACGGTTAAAAAGACACCATTACAAGACTTCAGTCGTCCTCGTAGTGCCGGTATTATCGCGGTTAATTTAAATGATGGCGATGAGCTTATCGGTGTTGATTTAACCGACGGTAGTAATGAAGCCATGCTGTTCTCAGCAGATGGTAAAGTGGTTCGTTTCGCAGAAGAGTGTGTTCGCCCAATGGGTCGTACTGCGACAGGTGTTCGTGGTATGAAACTGGTTGATGATGATAAAGTGGTTTCACTGATCATTCCTCGTGGCGAAGGTGATATCTTAACAGTGACTGAAAACGGTTATGGTAAACGTACCGTTCAAAGTGAATATCCAACCAAAAATCGTGCAACACAAGGCGTTATCTCGATTAAAGTGAGTGAGCGTAATGGTAAAGTGGTAGGCGCTATTCAAGTTGAAGAAACTGACCAGATTATGATGATCACCAATGCCGGAACGTTAGTGCGTACCCGAGTATCAGAAGTCAGCATTGTGGGACGTAATACACAAGGTGTTACCTTGATCCGTACTACAGAAGACGAGCTAGTCGTTGGCTTACAACGTGTTGAAGATGAAGATGATGCATTAGATGATGATGAAGTTGATGAAATGATCAGCGACAATATCTCTGATGTTCCAGAGTCTGAACCAACAGATGATGCGGATAGTGAAGAAGAATAATAGCTATTTTTCAGTAACTTAAAGCAAAAAAAGCAGGCGGAATGCCTGCTTTTTTATATTATAAGCATTTATTAGTCAAAAAATTTTATCAGTCATCAGAAAAAATTATCCTGATGATAAAGATCATCTCATTCAGACCTAGAGTAACTTCTGTTAGAATGAGAAAGTTGATTATCTGTATTACCGATTAGGGTGGTTATTTGCGATATCTTTCGTCATTTAAAACGTCATTAAAAATTTCCCGCTACCTTTTTCGTGCACTGGGTATCATGTTGTGGGCAATGGGCGCATTATTAACCATGTTTTATCTCATCAACATCTTTAATGATACTAAATCAGATATCCGACAAGAATATAGTAATAACTATACCGATTTATTGGGCTTCTTTCGCCAAACCTCGAGTACTATCCGCGATTTGCAATATTTAGCAGAGCGGCATCAAGAGCAACTCAATTTAAACCCTAAGATGAATAATTCTTTTTTTTATGAAGGGCCTTTTTCACTTCATAAATTAAGTGAAAGTGCCGATTGTGAATTATTCAAAGGGCAAACAAACAATTATTTTCGATCATTTAATAGTATTCTATATTACTGGAAAGATAATACCCCTGCTTTACAAGGTATCAACCAAGTATTTATGGTTGGCTCTCATAGTATGTGTATGATTAATTTCCCATTGCGTGCATCACCTATTGATACTGAACTGTTGAAAAAAATGGTTTACGAAAATACACGTAATTACATTAATCAACGAGCTCAAGGGAAAGAGAGTAATCAATACTGGATAGTACCTGATGCCAAGGGGGATAGCGGTATCCTCTATGTCATGTCGCCAGTTTATGCGTCAGGGAAATTTATTGCACTCATTGGTATCGAAAGAGCGATCCGATTGGAGTATTTTTCACCTACGAAAGATCGCGTTATCTCTATTCATCTTTTAAACAATAAAAATAATCCAGTCTTAAGTTATCCTGAAGAGAATAATTATCGCAGTGTAAGGGATGTACCGGATGTTAGTGCTCCTTACTTTGGTTTTGATGATGATTTTAGTGATTTAGTTGCAAAACGTAAGCTACTTCCTTCTTCTTTTAGTGTGGTTTATTCACTACCATTAAAACAAATTTTAAATGAATTTAAGTTTACTATTTTTAATGCCATTATTTTAAATATCATTTCGGCGATTGTTATCTTTATTTTCGTTTGGATTTTTGAGCGAAAAATATTTTCACCTGCAGAAAATAATGCTTCACGCTTAGAGGAGCATGAGCAGTTTAATCATAAAATAGTCGCGTCAGCCCCTGTAGGAATAAGTATCTTAAGAATACGCGATGGCATGATTATTTTAAGTAATGAGCTCGCCCATAATTATTTTCGCTTATTAAGCCATAGTGATAAACAAAATATTCTCTCTATTATTGCTGAAAAAAGTAGCAATATAGTGGATGTGGTCACTAATAATCATAATCATTTGCAAATTAGTTTTGTGAATTCACGTTATCAGAATGAAGATGTGGCGATTTGCGTATTAGTAGATATCAGCGCTCGTGTTAAAATGGAACGCTCTCTACAAAATATGGCAACGGCCGCAGAACAAGCAAACCAAGCTAAATCAATGTTCTTAGCGACAGTCAGCCATGAGCTGCGTACACCACTGTATGGCATTATTGGTAACTTAGAATTATTACAATCATTGACGCAAAATGAAGAGACTGCCAGATTATTAAAAACAATGGATAACTCTTCATCGCTGCTACTCAAAATTATCAGCGATATCCTCGATTTCTCGAAGATAGAATCGAAACAATTAAAAATTGACGTTAAGCCATTCAATTGTCGCCAAGTTGTCTCTTTTGTTATCTCTAACTATTTGCCGTTAATTGCTAAAAAAGATTTAGCTATTTACTGCTTTATTGAGCCGGATGTACCTAAAATCGTTAATAACGATCCGGTTCGTGTCCAACAAGTTATCTCTAATCTACTAAATAATAGTATTAAATTTACTACGACAGGGTGTATTACTTTGCACCTGTATCGAGATGAATATTATCTCTATTTCGATATTCATGATACCGGCAGAGGGATAAATGAAAAAATGCTTCATCAGCTTTTTGAACCCTTCTTTCAGGTCTCGCAAAATACAGAAAGTGCTTCAGAAGGTACAGGATTAGGATTAGCAATTTGTGAAAAACTGATTAACTTGATGGATGGTGATATCAGTGTTGTTTCTCAAGAAAATGTGGGTAGCCGTTTTACTGTGCGGATCCCTTTATATGGCGCACTAAATTCGAGTGATGGACAAACCAAATATAATCTCTATAAAGAGAGTACTATTCGCTGCTTTATCAGTATTAAAAATCTCTATCTAGAAAGCTTTATTGAACGATATTTAAGTTATGTGGGCTTACATTGTCAATTATTCACGGAAGTGACTCAGGTATCTGAGAATGATTTTATTATCACCGATCATGATGAATGTTTAGATAACTCTTGCCAATTTATCCGTATTTATGAACACTATTTTGAGCCAGCAAAGAAAATCTCTGAGAATAATTGGTTATGCAGTACATATAAATTAAATGAATTAATTAAGATTATCCTACAATTACCACAAACAAAATTAGAGTCTGATGACTCAGAAAATAACGCGTTAATGACGGATCACGATCTACAATTATTGACAGTGCTCATTGTTGATGATCACCCTATCAATCGTTTATTGTTGACCGATCAACTGAAAAAAATTGGTTTTAATACCGCAACGGCAGAAGATGGCTGTGATGCTTTAGCCTTTATGCAAGAAAATCATGTCGATATTATTTTAACCGATGTCAATATGCCAAATATGAATGGCTATCAATTAGCGACAACAGTGCGTGAATTGAGTCGCACTATTCCTATTATTGGCGTTACAGCAAATGCAATTGCCGAAGAAAAACAACGTTGTATTGATGCGGGAATGAATGATTGTGTTTCCAAGCCAGTCTCCCTTACTGTATTAAAAGACGTATTACTCACCTATGTGGCATAATCCAACGGTTAATCTCGGAAAAGCGAGGTTTTTTCATGGTAGATCTGATTGAAAAATTTCGATATTACAGTGATAAATATTGTTGCTAGGTTGCCCAGTTAAGGATGATAGGGGAAGAGGGGAAAACATTTTTTTGTTGCCAACGATGTGATGGCGGATAAAAAGTAATAAAAAAGCAGAGAAGCTCCCACAATGGGTATGAGCTTCCTGATTTTATCTATACAGCATAGAGAAGAAAAGTTAACGGGTTAGCTTTCTCCGTTAATTTCCTTATCAATAGTGACTGATGATAGGTAGTTAAGCAGAGCGATATCATTGTCGACACCGAGCTTCATCATGGCTGATTTTTTCTGACTACTGATAGTCTTGATACTACGATTGAGTTTTTTAGCAATCTCAGTGACAAGGAAACCTTCGGCAAATAAGCGCAACACTTCACTTTCTTTGGGAGATAAGCGTTTATCACCATAACCATTGGCATTCACTTTTTCTAACAGTTTAGCCACGCTTTCAGGCATAAATTTCTTGCCTTTTTGCAATGCTGCAAGTGCTTTAGGTAGATCAGCAGGCGCACCTTGTTTTAATACAATACCTTCGATTTCAAGGTCAAGAACAGCACTTAAGATAGCTGGGTTATTGTTCATAGTGAGTACAATAATAGACAAATTAGGATAATGTCTTTTGATGTACTTTATCAACGTAATACCATCACCATATTTATCACCAGGCATAGATAGGTCGGTGATAAGAGCATCTGCATTTAATTTAGATAAGTTATTGATAAGTGAAGTGGAATCTTCAAATTCACCAACAACATTAACCCATTCAATTTGTTCTAAAGATTTACGAATGCCGAATAAAACAATTGGATGATCATCGGCAATAATAATATTAAGGTTATTCATGTTTAATTGTTACCTTGCTACAGCAACTGTCGGATCCATTTATCCAGTTGATTGATACGTTCTTTTATCTCTAATTCATTATGATTTTTTATGTCATCTTCTAAATATTCGCAGTTCTCTCTGAGATATTCTAAATCTAACATAGCAAAAACCCCTTTCAGACGATGAGCTGTCTGAGCTAGAGAATGAAAGTCTTTATTAGTTGCTTCTAAGTGTAGTTTTTCAACATCAATGGGAACAGTATTGATAAATAGTTCCTTATAATCACTATCATTCAACTTCTTCCTATAATTATTAAGAATTACTTCGTGATGATCAAGGTTATTATTCTCATTACGAATACTCGTTTGAGTTGTTTCGAGAGAAAGTTGTTCATTTTCTTCAATCAAATAAGTAATAGCCTCAATTAATGGATCACCGAAGTTATAGTTACACTTTATTAAATTTCTTGCTATTTTTTCAAATCCGGTAATAGAGCTAACTAATAATACTGTTGCTGATTCAGGATTATTATCCGGAGTGTCTCTAAGTATGATATCGTATTCTGAGTAAAGATTCTCTTTATTTTTATCAAAGTATGTAGCGCCATATTTATCAAGCTGTTGGCAGATTATTTTTTCTATTTCAGGGTTTTTTATGGCGAGTTTTGCAGTTATACCCTCTAATAATATGTCAAAAGAGCGCTCTTCTGTATCTATATGCTGGTATGGAAGTACGATACGGAAATGAGAGCCAATACTTTCTTGGCTTGTAATGGTCAAAGTGCCTTGTATTTTGTTACACAACAAATGACATAAATAAAAAATAATACCCGAGTTGGAATAATATTTATCACCCATAGCTTGACCTAAAAATGGATATTTAATATTAGCCAGATCTTGAGCTGTTAACCCACTGCCACTATCAATAATATCAATTACTATTTCTTCTTTATCATTATTTTTTTCTAAATTTAGATTGACGGTTATTTTTCCATAATTAGTCGTACTAATGGCATAATTAATCAATGATAAAATAATCTTACTTAATGCTGGGCCATCATTAAATAAAAGTAAACTAGGTTTAATATTATTATGGAAATAAAGTGTTAATCCCTTTCTTATCATAAATGGTGATGCGGTTATTAGAATAGATTCAACTAGCGTTGAAAGTTCAAATTCATCTTGATGTATTTTCCATTCTTGATTTTCTAACTTATTAATTAGCGTAATGTTTTCTATCCACTCAGAAATATAATTCGTTTTTTCTAATAGCAGACTCAGTAATTGTTGGTGAGTATCGTTAGGAAGTAGATCTTTAAATTGATATACCATCTCATTAATATCTTTAATTGGTCGTATGAGTTCTAACGACATATTGGATAAGATCTTGCGGCGTGCAATCGTGTTTTTTTCATATTCTTGTTGTGCTAGCTGCAATTTCTTATTGATTAATGCTTCGTTGTCTTTATTCAGAAAAATGAATAGAGCAGTATTATCGATATTGCTGTTGCTACTGGTGCGGATCTCATAAATTTCGTTATCAATGGCCGTTTGGATTAAACCATTATGTTCAATCGCCATCTGGCGGATCTTAGATAAATCGATATGAGGTAATAGTTTCTCTGCGTGGCTATTACTAATAATTTTGTGGTTTGATGAAAAATTATACACCAATAGACCAATAGGAAGATTAGAAATGATATCGTTAGTCATCTCTTCTTTGATGCGAAGATTACGCGTCATCGAAATATAAGGGAATACATATTTATTACGAATATAGATATGACCAAACACTGAAATCGAGATAAAAATGAGTAGGCTGATAAGTAACCAGATATTTTTATACACAATCTCATTGAAAATCGATTTTAGTGGATACTCATAAGATAAAGAGTAGGGTATTCCTGCGATGGGCTGTGAGAAGATGAGTGAAGTCCCATCCGTTGATACCTCAATATTGTTTTTATCATAAACACTCTGCTGTCCTGTGGGTAATAATCTTAAATATTGAGGTGATAGCTCAGCAGGTAGAAAATTATTTATGGGTAAATCAAAGGCAATAACACTGGTCAGTTGCCCTGGCACATTAAACATGGTGCGATAGGTATAGTAATAAATATTTTCTGTCGGCATTTTCCTAATGGGAGAAAGGCTCTCTTTTTCATCTAATGCCGTTGATTGCATTAATAGCTCAGAACGTTTGTTTTCAGCCGTTAGTGTTAAATAGCTTTCTTTATAGCGCAATTCTGGTTTTAGTATTGAGTGGGTAGTAATAAGGATAAGATCATTGCCTTTACCATTAAGATAATAGAGAGAGCTATAGTTATTACGTACCCCCCAAATAATTTCTAACGCGTTTGCAAAATAACCGGCTAACTGAAAGGTTTGTTCATTCGATTTACCAAAAACAATTGCGTCAACGGTCTGATCGCGTCCTTCAAGCCAATAAACATCAGAGCGTAGTTTGACCGGATTGATTTTTAAAGGCAGAAAGAGGGTTGGATCATTAATTTTGTTTGATAACTGGAATAGTTGGTTAGCGTGATAGCGGTAATCTTCAACTTGAGATGCAAACTTATTAGTCGTGTTGTTAATGGCATTTTTTTTACTTTCTAGCCAAGTATCAAAATAGCTATAAGCATATAGAAAAAGGGATATGGCCATAAACAGAAGAAACAGAGCATATAAGCGAGTTAATGTATTTGGCTTTAATTGGGTCAGTGTACGCATTCAGTTTGCGAGCCTTTAAGAAATGAAGTCAATAAAAAAGAAAAAATTGGCTAAACAACCATCAGTATTAAGTCATTATATTAACAGGTTATTACTTTAAAAGGGATATTCGGGTGAAGTTTGAGCAAATAAACAAAAAAAGTCATTTTTTTTACGCTGAATGCTAGACAGCAAGCTCAGAGATAGGCATAATTTCGCGCTATGGAAGGATGGCCGAGTGGCTGAAGGCAGCGGTCTTGAAAACCGCCGATGGGAAACCATCCTAGAGTTCGAATCTCTATCCTTCCGCCAGAATTCGCCGGCTTAGCTCAGTTGGTAGAGCAACTGACTTGTAATCAGTAGGTCACCAGTTCGACTCCGGTAGCCGGCACCATATAAGAGCCCGTTATCTCGTAAGAGATAGCGGGTTTTTTCTTATCTTTTTCTCGCCTTTATTCATCGCTTTTATCTGTAAAGCACCATTATCACAAAGCAAAAACTCACAAAATTTAACCACTAAATTAATAAGTTATCGTTTTTTAGGCAAAATTCGACTGAAGTTTAAGCAAACAAATAAAAAAAACATTTTTTTTATCATCAGGACTAGACAGCAAGCTCAGAGATAGGCATAATTGCGCGCCATGGAAGGATGGCCGAGTGGCTGAAGGCAGCGGTCTTGAAAACCGCCGATGGGAAACCATCCTAGAGTTCGAATCTCTATCCTTCCGCCAGAATTCGCCGGCTTAGCTCAGTTGGTAGAGCAACTGACTTGTAATCAGTAGGTCACCAGTTCGACTCCGGTAGCCGGCACCATATAAGAACCCGTTATCTCGAAAGAGGTAACGGGTTTTTTCTTATCTCCACTTGTTGGGATAATGATGATCTTAGGATAATTTTCCTTGATTGACTTATAGATAAAACTGCTATACAACTAAATAAGTTAATAAGGAAATATTGTGAATACAAGACCTCGCTCATTAAGATCAATTCAAAATTGGTGGCGCTTTATTTAAGCGGCACCTAGTCCTATTTATCTTTTATTTATATAAATAACACTATTGCCGCCAGAGCGCGGTGATGTTGTTTATGGCATTTCTCTGGCGGTATTTATCCCAACTAAGGAAATGCAATGAACAAATATCTCACTGAAAATAAATCGATAGTTTTAACAGGGGATCGGATCACTGGACCTTTACATCTTGGTCATTATATTGGCTCTCTTCAGCAACGTGTCGAATTTCAGAATAAAGCGACACAATATATCTTAATGGCTGATATGCAAGGGTTAACCGATAATGGCTCAACACCTGAAAAGGTCAGTAAATTTCTTTTTGATGTGGTGGCTGATTATTTAGCTGTTGGTATTGATCCGAAACTTTCCACATTATGCTTACAATCCGCACTACCGGCTTTATCAGAACTGACTATGCTGTATTTAAATATTGTCACAGTATCTCGCTTAGAGCGTAATCCAACAGTAAAACATGAGATTTTGCAAAAAAATCTTTCTCGTTCATTGCCGGCGGGATTTTTAACCTATCCTGTCAGTCAAGCAGCGGATATTACTGCATTTAGTGCAGATATTGTGCCCGCAGGAGAAGATCAATTGCCTATGATTGAGCAAACCAATGAAATCGTCACCAAAATAAATAGCTTAATAGGACAACCCGTATTGACAAGCTGTAAGGTCGTAGTAGGGCAAGTCGGTCGTTTACCTGGTACAGATGGTAGTGGGAAAATGTCTAAATCCTTAGGTAATACGATTAATTTATCATCCACAGCCGATGAAATTAAAAAAGCGGTTTATTCGATGTATACCGATCCGCAACATATTGATGTTGCATCACCAGGTCATATTGAAGGTAATGTGGTGTTCACCTATTTAGATGCTTTTTGCCAAGATAAAGCCACGGTGACAGCAATGAAGGCTCATTACCAAAGAGGAGGACTTGGTGATATGAAATGCAAAGCTATGCTTAATGATATCTTACAAGAGCTTCTGCAACCAATACGTGAAAAAAGAGCGCAACTTATTAATGATAAAGCTTATTTATTACAAGTGATCAAAGAAGGGAGCGATAAAGCGAAAGAAGTGACTCAACAAAAGCTTGATGAAGTAAAACGTGGTCTAGGATTATTGATCTTGTGAGCTATTGTATTTAAAAAAGCTAACATTAGGCTTAACGGTGAATATCAGTAAGCCTAGTGTTAGCACTATTCACTTTTTCATTCACTTTTCCTAAAGCGATCACCAGCCCATCACCGACCAATTAAAAACACGCCCTAAGATTTTTACTTCTTCTAAGGTTGATTCTTCATCAGGATAATCAATCGTATTATAGCTACGAATAATGATTTTATTATTGGGTAAGCGGTGCAAGATTTTAACTCTTAACAAGTCACCTTGCTGAATAGCGTAAATACCACCATCAATAATCTTAGTATGACCTGTACTGATGGTTACAATAGAGCTGTCAGGAATAACCGGTGACATACTGTCGCCATGCACTTTAAAAGCAACAGCATCACTTGGCTGTACACCATATTGATTAAATGTAGAACGAGAGAATCTCAATAATTCCACCTTTTGATTATCAGTGGTACAACTGCCAAAACCTGCGGCCAATTCAATTGTTGAATAAAATGGGATCTCCACTTCATCTCGCTCTATAGGAGTACTATTATCCCAATCATTAACAGGCATTATTTCATTAACTGAAATGCCATCATTTTTCTTGGCGCCTCTGCCATATTCTAACCATTCAGCTCGAACATCTAGCCACTGACTTAAGGCTAAAATATTCGTTGAGTCAGGAACGGATTCACCATTTAACCATTTCCAGACCGCGGGCGCACTGACTTTTATTCCTTGTTTAGCCAATGCCTCTGTAATTCTTTTACCTAACCCTCTACCCGCAATCCCGGAGTCTAGGCAGGCTTCTTGTAGTCTTTTTGTGAATGCTAACTTATAGTTATTTTTAACCACTAGTTAATTTCCTTTTCTATCTTGACGTGACTTTGGTTACATACTAGCATTAACTAACAGTTAATAAAAGTATGTTAAACATGATTTGTTAACTAAATTAACCATAACGGATAGGTTGAGTATAAAATAGCATTGAGTGCATCAATACGCTAATGGTGATTTAAGCAGGCATGTAAGTGCCCCTAGCTTGTTGTGGGATATGGATAAGCAAATAAGTCGTGACAGTAAATCAAAGGGAATATTGTATGAGATTAGCTGACTTACCTAAGTATTTTTCTCCAAAAAGTGTTGTATTAAGTGATGTTAGAACGCCTGAAGCTGTTGATTCATTATCCATTACGGATGTAATGGCTTCAATAAGCTTAGCGACACGTAAAGGGCGAATGGGAATAGAGCTATTTTTAGCGAAACACCACATTAACCGTCCCGAAGAAGCGATAGAAAGCCTGTATCAATGTGCATTAACTCAAGTTAACCAATATAAGATGATTGATAAGTTAGCTGAACATGATAAAGCTAAAGTTTTACATATTATCGCTGAATATGCTTTTCAGGATTATGCCAGAAGTGCAGCCAGCAAGAGAGCATGTCCTGATTGTGATGATGGCTTTATCGAAGTTGAAGTTTTTACCACCAAATGCCATGGTCGAAAAACAACCCAGCAGGTTACTCAAAATGCCAAACCTCATCTAAAAACAACCTCATCAAATAAACCTTCTTTTCGAGAGGTAAGGGAAGTAACACGCGTTATTTGCCCTACATGCAAAGGTAAAGCGGAAATTCGTTTAGCATGCCGTTGCCATGGACGTGGAAAAATTATTGATAAAAAACAGACTGAATTACAAGGAGTTGCCGTATTTAAACCTTGTCGCCAATGTGCTGGACGCGGTTATCCTCGCCTTAAGTTCAGCGAAGTCTTACAACAATTGCAACATGTGGTGAGTATTTCAAAAACGGCTGCTTATAGTCATTATAAACCGCTATTCGATTTTTTAGTGGCGGAATGCTTTAAAGAAGAGTCTTTATCAGATAAATTTCTACAAGAAGTTACT